>JAEYPG010000408.1 GCA_023410975.1 Pseudomonadota bacterium | reverse complement strand
GCAGGCTCCAAAACTCCCAGAAACCGAATACCAGTAGAGCGTATTCCGGCGGTTCCTGCCATCGGCGCAAGCCCGGAAAATCCAATAGCGGCGCTAACTTACAGAATTACGCAGGCCCGACTCAATAACTTCTGCGAGTCTGGTGTTCGGGCTGTCGACAAGGAAGGCATCCTCGACAGATGTACCGGGCTCGGAAGGCAGGTTGTCTTCAGCGCGGGGGGGCAGGTGCCGGGCCATGTCGTCGAGTTCGGTAATCGTCTCGTTTTTTGTCGGCCAAAGGCAAAACTTCCATGATCACTAAATTATTGCCTATAGGAAAGAATGAGTTGGTGTGCAATAAACCGCTGCCACCAAAGCTTTGCTGGCTAACGACATGACGGGTTCTTGGTATAGCACCGCGGATGGTTTCCAAATATGGGGTTGGTCCTTTCGTTAACGGATAACGAGGCCTGGACTTCAATCGCCGTTCAATTTTATCAGCACGGCGACTTAATTCCTCGCCGCTGCTTTTCCAAGCGCGACTCCCAGCGGTACGTCGGTGGTGCCCCAAACCACACGAGTTATCTCACGCACGTCGATCAAGAAGCGCCCGAAGCACACGGTCTTCGTCTTCTCGAACAGCGGCTGCAGGCGCGGGCTCAGTGCAGTCATGTTGGCCTTCTTACAGGTAGAAGGGTGAGGTTCGCAGCCCGCGAGCAGGGATGAGGCCACCAGGAAAACGGCAACCGTGCACACGAGGTAAAGCCCCTTCATGACCTGTCTTCCCATTTCGCCTGTTGCGCGATGCATACCATGCTGTAGAGCGTGGAGGCAATGGCACGCGAGTCCTGCTTGGTCAGGCCGAATCTTGTTTCAGAGATATGCGATATCAAGTGAAATGAATTGCCTTGGAGAATGGAAACGATGTCGATAAACAGAACCTTGCAAATGAATTGCGGTGCCAATATTCTTCTCGAAATAATATTATCGTGCTCGCGCGAGCATATGCAATATTGGGGCTTATTGCTATAGGCTGCGGGCAGGATGATGAGATAAAGCAAGGCAGCCATTGGCGCCGCCGCATAGGCATCTATTTTTCAGAAATCAGGAATCAATGGGTGTGGCGCGGAAAATACCATTGTCATGGCCGGCGGCGACAGCCAGAGGGTGGCAATCCATGCTATGGATAAAGGGCTTCTTTTCACTATTTTCTTGATCGGCGACAGAATTTCGTGGCATGAGCAAGCGAGCTGCTTCTCCAGTTTTTCAGGCTAACACCAAAATAGCTCTTACTGCTGGTAATTGGCCGGGTCGATAGCCGGCGTGGCGTGGCGGCGGAACACGTCACCGCCCTTGATGTGCTGCTGGCTCCTGATCTTTTCCGGGCTGGGCGGCGTGACGAAGACGATGCTGGCCTCGGCCGGGTCGCGCAGGTTGATGGCGGCGCTGGCACCGCCGTCGCGGTAGCTGGCTATGGCGCCGATGGCCATCTGCATGAACCACGTGGCCGCGCCGGTGTTGCCCAGCCGCGCGTCGGTATCGATCCACTGCGTGGGCTGCGACAGGTCCGGCTCCGGGCCACCGTGCTCGGCCCAGGCGCTGAGCACGCTGGTGAGGGCCGTGGTTTGCTCGACTTGGCCGCCGGTGGCGACGAACACGCGCGTCGGCGCGCTCGCTCGCTTGGCTTCGGGCAGCGTCTGCAGCGCCTGCTGCCAGCCCGCGGCCAGTGCCGCGGCGCGTGCGTCGCGGCGCTTGAGCGGCTGGCCGTGCTCGTCCACAGTCGGCACGAACACCGGGCGGTGCAGGAAGCCCAATGTGGGCAGCTGGTCGAACTCGTCGAGCTGGCGCTTGGTCCACGGGATCGGGAACCAGGGCGTGGGGCGGAAGTCGCTGGGAGGCGGCTCGGCAGCCATGGGGTTGAGCTTGGTGGCCAGCAGCGACAGGCCCGTGGGGTGGAGGTTGCGCTGGGCAAAATCGCGGGCGGCTTCGATCCATTCGGGCGCGGTGGGCGGGCGGCTGAGGACGCCTTCAGGCTTGGGCAGCAACTCCTTGAAGTCGCCATAGAACAGCCCCAGGCGGTGTGCGTAGCCGTAGCGGTTCATGTCGTCGACGCTGGCCTCGAAGTAGTTCATGTCGCCGAAGACATAAGGCCGCACGGCATCCACGCGCTCGCGCCGCGCCAGCACGAGCAGCATCGAGGCGTCGGGCATGGGCGGTACGTAATAGCCGTCCCGGATGAGCGGTGGCGTGCCCTTGGGGCGGTACATGTCCCGGAAGTACAGGCCATCGGACGCCGAGAGCACCACGTAGGGCACGTCCGGGTGCTCGTCGAAGAAGTCGAACACCCGCGCCAGCACGCGGTCGGGCCGCTCGGACTGTTCCCAGCCGGCCGCGACGAAGAGGTGGAAGGCCATGCCGGCCGACATGGCACCGGCGGGCACCCCCAGCACGGGATCGGTAGCCGAGGTCGGCCGTTTCGGGTCATCCGCCGGCGACATCGCTGCGAAGGTCGGCACACCCCAATACTTCAGCGACGGGCCGGCACCGTTTTCCAGCGAATGACTGGACCGCAACCCCTGCTGGCCGTCCTTGTCATCGGCGCTCCACGGATATTTCTTGGGGTCCTGTTCCCGGATGGAGGCATAGGGGGAGCCCTGCTTGAGCACCTCCCAAAGCGCGCCCTGCCGGTATTGGTCCAGCGTCACACCCAGCCCGATGACCTCCAGCACGTATTCGCGCCGCGCCTGTTCCTGCTGCTGTGAGGCGTGCGCCGTTTTTTGCGCCGCGGCGGACTGCTTGGCCTGCACGCGCTGCTCGATGGCCCGTGTCGAGGCCCCCAGCCAGCTCCCGCTCACTGTCAAGGGCACGAGCGCCACCGGCAGGCCCACCAGCCAGAGGACGTGTCTCAGCTTCAATTCGCTCTCCTGCAACAGGTATTCGGGCTGCAGGCCCCACAGGACCAGCAGCGACCACAGCGGCACGGCCACCAAGGCCAGCAGCAGGCCAGCCAGCACGTATTTCCATAACTGGGGTTCGGCCGCCATGCTCATTGCCGCGCTCCTCGTTGACCGCCCTGGTCGGCGCCGCCCGGCTGTGCTGCCGCCGTGGCCGCGGTCGGCTTGGGGCCGACGCGCACCCCGCTCATCGTCTCGTTCACCAGCGTGGGTGGCAGCTTGTCGATCAACGGCAGGCACTCGGGCAGTACCCCAGTGCTGTAGTAGACGCAGTTGCCTTGGATCAGCTTCTTGCGCCAATCCGGCTCGGCGTCGTAGTAGTCCTTGAACTTCGCGGTGAACTTTTCCCACTCAAGGATGCCGGGGCGCACCGCTTCGTTCTTGTCCGGCTTCTTGAGCCGCCAATCCGCTACGGCACAGAGGTAGGCGCGGAACAGTGGGTGGCTCACCGCCTTGCCGCTGCCGATGGCCACGTCCCATGCCGTGACCTGGCGGTGTTGGCTTCGCTGCCGAAGATGGCACCGTGGAACGAGCGCCCCGCGGTGCTGCGCTGCTGGCGCAGCCGCGCCTCGTTGGGCGTCTCGGTGCGCACCAGGAGCAGGTTCATCGAAGCAGCGTCGTACTGTCCAGACACCACCTTGCAGCAGTCTTCCGGGGGCTTGCCCTGGTTGAGCGCCTGCGCCACCTGCAGCAGGTCCAGCGTATTGAGCGGGTTGCCCGGGAGGTGGCGCTGCTGCAGCGGCGGACGCGGGTCCGGCATGGGCGCCATGCGCACTTCCTGCAGCCCGTAGCGGCTGGTCACGGAGATGGCCGCGTCGATGGGATCGACCTGCTCGTGCGCGCCCCGGGGCTGGCCGGGCAGGTCAAGTGCGCCGGCATACATGCCCGCCGGCACCGGTGTCTTCAGCGCCTCGCCCATGATGCGCCGCAGCCCCAGGCGGCGCTGCTCCTCGGAGCGGTGGGCGGCGGCGGGTGATGGCGGCCAGTCCGCCTGGGGCAGCCGGGCGCTCAGCTTGGCGCCGTCCCCGGCGACGTGGGCATGGTCATCCTCGCCGCGCACGCGCAGTGCGAAGTCCCCCGGCGGCGCGCCCACCAGCACCGGCTGCGGCAGTACCCCGGGCCGGGCATCCGCCGGCGCGCGCAGCCGCGCGGTGAAGACCCGCTGCAGGAAGCCCGGTCCGAGTTCCTGCAGCGCCCGGCACACATGACGCTCGGGCTGCGTCGTGGTGGTGTCGATGTCGGGCGGGACGCCATCAAGCTGCGCCGACCACGCCGGTACCTGCCTGGAGCCGCCGATGAAGTCGGGCACGCCCTGCCATCCGATGCCCTGCACGTTGTCCAGCGCCACCGTCATGTCCTCGGGGCAGAAGTACAGGTACACCTTGCCGCGGTTGTCGCGGTCGCCCGTGCGCTCCCACTTCGTGCCCACCAAGCCGCGCCCTTGCGGCCCCTTGAGCTCGGCCAGTGCTGGCGTGGCGTGCCGCGCCGCGGCCACGCCCTGCACGATGTTGGCCAGGGTCTGCAGCCGCGCGTGCAGCGTCTGTATTCCGCTCAGGGCACCGTAGTGCGGGCGCATGCGCGCGTCGTCGCCGCCGCTGCACCAGTTCATCATGTCGTTGGTGGCGGGCACGTCGTCCACCAGGCTGTAGGGTGGATGCGTGAGCACCAGCGTGTCGGCCGGGCGCAGCCCCTGCTGAAGCAGGAAGGCCTGCGCCAGCAGGCTGAGCATGCAGCCCTGGCTGTGCGCCACCACCGACACCGTGTCGTCGAGCGCGTAGTCTCGGATCATGGCTACCAGCGCCGCCAAGCGCTGGGCGGCGAGCTCCATGTACATGCAGCCCGGCGCATCAAGCACGGGGCGCAGCGGGTCGGCGCTGGCCCACTCCACCACGTTGACAGGCGGCACGCCGAAGCCGCGGTTCCACATGTCCGGCAGCGTGCTGGTGGCGTTGGCGAAGGGCCGCCGCCCTTGCTGTAGTCCTTGTCCAGCCGGTTGCCCCAGCGGTCCACGGCCTGGCCGTGCGGGGTGCTCTTGTAGCTCTTGTAGTCCCCTTTGGCCGGCCGGTAGCCCCAGTAGAACGGGATCACGGGGCTGTGCACGTCCGCCGCGGCGCTGCGCTTGAAGAACACCGCATCGGGGTCGGGCTCCAGCCGCCCGGCGTCCTCGAGCGTGGGCATGCGGTAGCTCGCCGCCCGCAGCGGCGCCGTGGCACCCCAGCCCAGGCGCTCGTTGAGCCCGGCGCACAGGCCCTTTTCCACCTGCTCGAAGCTCACGCCCACGTCGTTGACACCGTGCACCACGATCACGTTGCCGGGCAGCTCGGGCCGCACCGCCACGAGCTTGTCGGCCGTGCGGCCGGGCTGCAGCACCGAGCTGTCGTTACCGCAGTCATAAGGTTTCTTGGGATAGCAGCTCATGGCGTCGTCAGTCGTCGCTGAGGATGCGGATGTCGGCGATGTGCATGGCGTCGCGCTGCAGCAGCTCTGTGCGCCCCTCGGCATCGCTGGTGCTGGTGACGACGCTGCCGTCGCTCAGGCGGATCTCGAAGCGCCGCTGCGCGGCCACCGGGCCGTCGTGCCCGCCGTAGCGCAGCACGAAGCGCTGGTCCGCCGTGCCCTCGCTGAAGCTGGGCAAGTCGGTGCCCTGCGCGGCCGGCCCGCTCTGGGCAAAGCTCGCAGACTTGTGCGCGATGGTGCCCTGGGTGCCCAGCGTGATGCCGCCTTCGCCGATCTGCATGAAGCTGCCGTCCTCGGCTACCAGCACGATCTTGCGTGCCATGCCCACGAGCTGGCTGCTGGTAGCAGTCCAGCGGATGTTCTGCGCGGCGTTGGCCTCGATTTCCCCATGCTGGCTCTGCATCAGCCAAGTGCCGTGGTGCGCGATGGCGCTGATGCCGCCGTGGTGCGCGAACCAGTTGATGCCCTGGCCCGCGTGGGCGCTGATGCGCTGCCCCGCCGTCCACTGCAGGTGCTGCTGCGCCACGCTGTCGATGTTCACGCCCGCGTAGGACAGGATCGTCTTGGGCGTGGTCGCGGCGATGCCTGCCGGTGCCGTCAAGCTCAGCGTCGGCGCGCCGCCTTCGCCATGCGGGTCCACGTTGGAGCCGCCGGGCGCGGCCTTCACGTCGGCCAGCAGCTTTTCCTGCCCCGCCTCGTTCGCCGCTACGCCCTGGTGCTGCGCGGCTTAGCGCCCCAGGCTCTTGAACAGCTCCAGGCACTCCTGCATCAGCGCCACGTGCTCCTGCGCATCGAGTTGGTTGCCCGCGGCTTCCAGCCGTGCCCAGGCCGACAGCAGCAGCGCCTTGGCCGTGCGGATGGCGCCGGCGTCGTCGCTGCGCAGCTCAAAGCCTTCGCCGCGCGGCTGGGTCTCGCCACGGCGCATGGGCGTGGCCAGGTCGCCCAGGTTGAGCTGGCTCGCCGCGTGGTCGCTGGCGAGCTGCGCGCTGATGTGGCCCCGCGTGTCGTTGAAGCGCAGCTGCTGCTGGCGCTCACCGCCCAGCTCGCGCGTGACGATGCCGCTCAGCGCGTGGTTGTGCGGCAGGCCACCGAAGCCGTCGAAACGCGGCGGCGGGCTGGCCCCGTGGTGGCGGCCACCCATGATCACCGGGCGCGAGGGGTCGCCCATCTCGAAGCCGATGCTCACCTCCATGCCCGGGCGCAGCGGGAACACCACGCCGAAGCCTGGGCCGCACCACAGCCCGTTGACGCGCACCCAGGCGCTGTCGCTGGCATTGCCGTTGGTGCCCGCGCGCGCGGCGTGTGCATGGTCCTCGGGGTCCAGGCCGTGGAAGCGCACCTTCACGCGGCCGAGTTCGTCGCACCACACCGGCACGCCGTCCACGCCCACGACGGTAGCCGTCACAGCGGCATGGCCGGCAGATCCGATTGCGGGTCCCAGGCCGGCACCAGCGGCGCGTCGCGCTGCACGGCGGTGAAGCGATTGACGTAGCGCTCGGCGCGGTCATGTGGCGGCGGGGCGCCGACCCAGCCATCAAGCGGGCTCATGCTGGCGTCGAGCAGCGCCTGCGCGCGGGCGGCCAACTCCTTGGGCAGGTTGCTGCGAGCCCAGTGCTGCAGCCGCACGATGACGAACTCGCGCCGGCGCGGCTCGAAAGCCGTGGCCGCGTCGAGCTGCGGGTGGCCGTCGATGCGGTTGTATTCGCCCACGCAGAAGTCGCGCACGCTGCCGATGCCGTGCAGGCGCTGCGCGCGGCTGGCGTGGCGGTCCAGCGCCACGCGTGCGAGCCGGTCGTGGTCGTTGATGCTGTCGGCGGCGTGGGACAGCTCGATGCGCGCGTCCCGCAGCGCCGCGGCCAGCGCGTTGCCGGCCGCACCCTGGTCGGCGCCCGCGTCGGCCACCGCCACGTCCACGCGCGCCATCTCGTGGTCCCAGCTCGCGCGCCGCACGCTGCCCGGCACGAGCGTGTGCGTGGGCGACAGCAGCTCGATGGCGTCGCGCTGCTCGGTGCCGCCGCTGTGGTGGTAGCGCACAGGACCGGCGGCGTTGGCCGGCAGCCGGCTGGCGTCGTCGAACAGGACGACCTCCTGCACCGGCGTGCCGTGGTCGCCGGCGTCGCCCGCGCGAATGAACCAGCTGATCCCTTCGCGCGCGAGCAGCCCGCGCAGGAAGGCCGCGTCGCTCTGGTGCAGCTGCAGCGTGCACGCGCGCCGCGGGTAGCGATCCTCGTCGATGGCGTGCAGCCGGTAGTCGAAGCAGCGCGCCAGCGCCGGGAAGCGGCTGCGCCAGCCGCCCAGCACCGTGTGCGCGACCTCCAGCACGCTCTTGTCGAGAAAGACGCGGTTGCTGCGCCGCTGCTCCATCACGGCCAGCACGTCCTGCCCGGTGAGCTGCACGGCGGTGAGCGCGCCGTCGCTCTGCCCCAGGCGCACCTGCGTGAGCACCACGCACCAGCGCCGCAGCTCGCCGCGGTCGGTCACGAGCTGCACTTCCAGCGGCACGCCCACGAGCGCGCGCGGGTCGAGCCGCGCGTCCGTGCTCAGGCAGGTCAGCTCCAGCGTGACGCCCTCGCAGATGCCTTCGCTCACGTGCAGCTGCTGCGGCAGCAGCACGTCCTCGAACAGCACGTCCAGGCAGGGACCGAAGCGCAGCCGGATCGCGCGCTGCGCCTGCTCCAGCAGCAGCGGCAGCGGGTCGCGGACGACGTCGTGCAGGTTCATGGGCAACCTTTCAGCTCAGTGGCTCGCAGGCCGCGAGAGCACGCGAGGAGAACGGGCGCCGGGTACCGCGACGCCAGCCGCTGCGCCAGTGCGGAGTACTGCACGACGAAGCGGGTGGCGTCGGCGAGCCGGCGCAGCTCGACTTCGTAGTGAGGAAGCAGCTCGTCCATGCCCGCGGCCTTCCCGCGTTCGTTCTTGTGTCGGCACAGCCTAGGAAGCCCGGCACCGGCATGACAGGGAGAACTGGACTACCGCGGGTAGTCGCTTTGTCATGGAGGTGACGAAGCCGTTGGAGGAAGCCGGCGAATCGGCTTTGACGCCGAAAGCACGAGCCCTGCGGCCTTCCTTTGCGGCGCTCGTTTCCGCTGCCAGCAGCCCCTGCATAAGCTTTGACGCGTTTCGGCATCAGGCAGCATGCATGGACCTTGAAGAAGCCACGATCCAGCACGCCCCGGCGGCCGCCGGGCTCGCGACCTCCAGCGGCAACGCCATGCTGGACCTGCTGCGCCGCCAGGCCCTGTCCGCGCCCCATGACGAGGCCGAGCCCGTGGACCTCCAGCCCGGCCGGCTGCTGCAGGCGCGCGGCGAGCCGGCGCCCTACGCCTGGTTCCCCGTCGATGCGGTGGCCTCCGTGCTGAGCGTGATGCGCAACGGCCAGGCCATCGAGGTCGCCATGGTGGGCGCCGAGGGCATGGTGGGCGCCGAAGCCTGCCTGGCGGAGCTGCCCGCCGGCCATGACGTGGTGGTGCAGATCCCGGGCTGCGCCTGGCGCATGCGGCGCGAGACGCTGCAGCGTGCCTGCCGCGAAGAGCCCGCATTCCAGGCCGCCGCGCTGCACTGCACGCTGGCGCTGCTGGCGCAGGCCACGCAGGGCGCCGCATGCAACCGCCTGCACTGCATCGAGCAGCAGCTCTGCCGCTGGCTGCTCAGCGCCGCGGAGCGGCAGCGCGGTGAAGAGCTGCTCATGACGCAGGAGCGCCTGGCCGCCGCGCTGGGCGTGCGCCGAGAAGGCGTGACGGAGAGCGCACGCCGGCTGCAGGACGCCGGGCTGATCCGCTACAGCCGCGGCCGCATCCGCCTCACCGACCGCGAGGGCCTCGCCGCGCGTGCGTGCGAGTGCTACCACGCGCTGCGCGGCGGCATCGCGGGCGGGAGGCGCTCATCCGCTCACGGTGCTTGCGTGGACAACCACTGCAGGTAGGCCACCAGCTCCCAGAGCTGCTCCTGCGTGAAGGTCTTGCCCCAGGGCGGCATGATGTCCGTGCCGCGGCGGCCCTCGCTGATCACCTTGAAGGCATCGGCCGGCACGAAGTCGCTGCGGCCCTTGAAGCTGGGCGCCCGCCCGCCCACGCCGCCGCTGCCGTGGCAGTACGCAGCGCAGGTGGCGCCGAAGCGGCCCTTGCCGGCCTCGATGCGGGCCGGGTCGTCCAGGGAAAAGGGGGGCGTGTGGGCTGCCGGCGCGGCCACCGGCACAGCCGCAGGCACGGCCTCGGCACCGGCCGGCGGGGCAGCGGACTGCGCCAGCAGCGGCAGCAGGGCCGCCGCGGCCACCAGGCCGGCCGGCACGGCGCGGGTCAGGAGCGTGGTTACAACCATGGAAATGCTCATCGCGGAAACGGGGAAAAACGGAGGACGGCCGCGGGCGGCCGCCCTCCCCAAGCGATGGCCGCACTCACCCGGCCACCGCCATGCGCGAGGGGAAGCGGCCGTTCAGTCGACCGTGAAGGCGATCAGCGCGGCACCGCCGGGCAGGTCGCGGATCTGCGGGAAGGCACCGGTGAGGAAGCCCGGCGCGTGCGAGCCCAGCCCGGTGGGGATCACGATGTACTGCTTGCCGTTGACGGCGTAGCTGATCGGCCCGCCGCGCACGCCCGAGCCGGCGTTGAATTTCCAGAGCTCCTTGCCGTTGTCGGCGTCGAAGGCGTAGAGCCGGCCCTGCATGTCGCCGGTGAACACCAGGCCGCCGGCGGTGGCCAGCGCCGAGCTCAGCGGCGGCAGCTCGAAGCGCACCTTCCAGGCCTGCTTGCCCGTGAGCGGGTCGAAGGCGCCCAGCCAGCCGTCGGCCTTCTTGCCCGGCGGGTCGGTCAGCGTGATCTCCGACAGCCCCAGCGACAGCATGCCGATGCCCGGCACCTCGCCCTGCTTGGCGCTGGTCACGGTGTTGCACACCTCCATGCCGTGCGAGTACCAGAGCTTCGTGTTCGGGTTGTAGGCGCCGTGGTTCCAGCTGCGCGCGCCCAGCAGGTTCGGACAGTGCAGCTTTTGCTTGCCGGTCTCGGGGTGCACGGGGTCGATGGGCAGGCCGGTCTTCGGGTCCACGCCCTTGGCCCAGTTCATGTTCTCGGTGTACTGCCAGACGTTGCGGATCGAGCCGTCCGCCGGGTTCATCACGTAAACAAAACCGTTCTTGTTCAGGTGCACCAGCGCCTGCTTGCCCTTGCCGTCGGGCACCAGCAGCGCCTCGTAGGCGGCATCGAAGTCCCAGGTGTCGTTGGGCACCTCCTGGCGGTGCCACTTCACCTGGCCGGTCTTCGGGTCCAGCGCCAGCAGCGTGGCGGTGTAGAGGTTGTCGCCCATGCGGTCGTCCCGGTTGAAGTCCGGCGCGGCGTTGCTGGTGCCGATGTAGATGGTGTCGCTGCCCGGGTCGTAGGTGCCGGGCAGCCAGGCCGAGCCGCCGCCCTTCTTGCGGCTGTCGCCGGGCCAGCTCTTGGGGTCGTCGCGCGGCACCTCGAAGGTCCAGGCGCGCTCGCCGGTGTCGGCCTTGACCGCGAAGATCTTGCCGATGGTGGGCTGGTCGCCGCCCGTGGTGCCGCCGAAGAGGATGTCCCCGGCGAGCTGCGGCGGCGAGGAGAACAGCGCGCCGTACTCGTTCTTCATGTCGCTGAGCTGCGTGGACCACAGCGGCTTGCCCGTCTTCTGGTCCAGCGCGATGAAGCGCCCGTCCAGCGTGCCGACGAACACCTTGCCGCGCCCGACGGTCACGCCGCGGCTGGCCGAGCCGTAGAACACCTCCTTGACGATCGGGTCCAGCTTGGGCGCATAGCGCCACAGGATGCGGCCGCTGGCCGCGTCCAGCGCGAAGACGTTGTTGTCGGCGGCAATGGTGTAGAGCACCCCGTCCACCACGATGGGCGTGGCCTGCAGGCCGTGCGTGATCACGCCGGGCTGGTGGATCCAGGCCACGCGCAGCCGCGACACGTTGCGCTTGTCGATCTGCGCGAGCGGGCTGAAGCGCCAGGCGTTGTGGCTGCGGTGGTACTGCGGCCAGTTGTCGGGATCATCAAAACCCGGGCCGCTGCCCGCCGCGCCGGCCGGCATGCCGACCAGCAAACCGATGGCGCACAGCGCGCCTGCGGGACTCCACCCCTTGATGCTGCCGAACAGGTTCTTCACGGCTTGTCTCCTGGAAGCTCGTTGTTTGCGGAAGTCGCAGGCGACCGAAGTCGCCGCGAAGAGATCCGCAGCTTCCATGCCATGAAACGCGGCAGGCTTGAAAAGCCCCCGGCACAGAGCGAGACGAGGCCGGTGCGCCCGGCGCGGGAGCGCCGGGCGGCGACAGGTGTCGCATGCAACGGTGGCGCCGGCGCGACAGCTGTCGCAGCGACAGGCGCCCCACGGGCGCGGCCTCAGGCCAGCGCAGCCTCCAGCGCCTGCAGCACCTCGCCCACCGCGCCGCGGCTGGCCAGGCCCACGGCGGGCTTGGCGGTCAGCACCGCTTCGAACACCGCGCGCACCTCCTCGGCCGTGACGGCCTCGATCTGCCGCACGGTCTCCTGCGCATCGATGAGCCGGCCGTGCACGAAGAGCTGCTCCGCCGCGGCCTCGATGGCGCTGAAGGGCCGTTCCTGCTTGTGCACCGCCTGCACCAGCAACTGGTTGCGCGCGCGCTCCAGGTGCTGCGGCGCGATGCCCTCGGCCTGCCGCTTCAGCAGCGCGCCCACGGTGCGCATGTACTCCAGCAGCTTGTCGGGCTGCGTGATGGCGTCGATGACCAGCAGCCCGTGCACGTCGCTGAGTTCGGCCTCGCTGGCCACGTGGTAGGCCAGGCCGCGGCGCTCGCGCACCTCGTCCACCAGCGGGGCGCTCATGCCGCCGCCGAAGAGCGTGGCGGCCAGCGCGCCGGCCTGGTGGCCCTGCTTCAGCGTGGGCAGCGGCAGCCCGATGGAGCTGTAGACCTGCGAGATGCCCGCGCGCCGGCGCGACTGCAGACCGCCCAGGTGCTCCACGGCCGCGCCGCGGTTCTCCTCGCCGCGCGGCAGCGCGCCGAAGAGCCGCTCGGCCGCCTGCTCGACTCGCGCCGCGTCCACCGCACCGCCGGCGGCGACCACGACGTTGGCACCGGCATAGTGGTGCCGCACGTACTCCACCAGGTCCGCGCGCGCGATGCGCTCGATGTGCCGCTTGGTACCGATGATGGGCCGCGCCAGCGGCTGCTTGCCGTAGGCCGCCACGTCCAGCAACTGCGACACGACGGACTGCGGGTCCTCCTCGTACTCGATGAGCTCCTGCAGCAGCACCTCGCGCTCGCGCTCGATCTCGGCCTCGGGGAAGGTGCTGTGCAGCACCACGTCGGCCAGCATCTCCAGCATGCGCGTCGCGTCGCGGCCCAGGCCGTTGAGGTAGTAGACGGTGGTGTCCTTGGAGGTGTAGGCGTTCATGTCGGCCCCGATGCGCTCGGCATCGAGGTTGATGGCCTGCACGTCGCGCGTGGCCGTGCCCTTGAAGGCCATGTGCTCCAGGAAGTGGGAGATGCCGTTGAGCCTGGCGCTCTCGTTGCGCGAGCCCGTGCGCACGAACACCGCGACGCTGGCGCTGCGCAGGTGCGGCATGGGGATGGTGACGACGCGCACGCCGTTGTCCAGGGTGGTCAGGACGGGGGCCGCCGCGGGGCGGGAATGGGTGTCGGGGGTATTGCTCACGCGCCGATTGTTGCAGCGCGCCGCCCCTCGCTCCGGCAGCACGGCTGCGGGCGCCGCCACCCCCCCCTGCGCGGCGGGCGCCCGGGCGGTGGCGTCACCCCCACACTTCACCACCCCGG
>JAEYPG010000405.1 GCA_023410975.1 Pseudomonadota bacterium | reverse complement strand
GACGATGGCCAGCAGGTCGTCGATGTTGGGCTCGTCCTGCTCGCGCAGCATCTGCGCGTGGCGCTGCAGGATCTCGTAGTTCTCGCGGAAGGTCTCGCCGCTCATCCTTGTTCCTTCTTCAGCGTCCGGGCGGCCACGGTGCCGTCCCGGAACTCGATATCGATGGCTTCCTCGGCGGCTAGGCCAGCCGCCCCGGTGACGATGGCGCCGCCCGTGCGGCGCACGACGGCGAAACCCCGTCCCAGCGTCTTGTGCGGTCCCTGGCCGGTGATCTCGCGCACCAGCGCCTGGGACCGCTGTGCGCCATCGGCCAGCGCCCGGCGCGCACCGACGGCGACTTCATCCATGGCCCGGCCGGTGTTGTCGCGGGCTCGGGTGGCCTGCACCGCAGCGCGCTCCAGCACGCCGTGCAGGCGGGCTTGCGTGCTGGCGCGAGCGGTGTGCAGCGCGTGTCGCCCCTGGGCCAGCACGTCCACGAGCTGAAGCTGCGCCGCCTGGCGCGCGGCGCCCATGTGGGCAGCGGCCTGGTGCCGCACCTCGCCCAGCAGCGAGCGTGACTGCTCCGATCCCAGCCGGATGGATTGCACGGCCTGCAGGCGCACGTGCGCGACGGCCTGCGCCGTTTTCTGATGCGCCTGCTGCAGTTGGTGGCGCGCCGTGTGGATCACGAATTCGAAATGCTCCCGGGCGCGCCGGGCCCGCTGGGCGATCAGCTGCTCGATGCCGGCGATCACCTTGGACGGCGTGTCGAAGCTTCGGTGCGCCACCTCGTCAAGCACGGTGCTGTCGCGCTCGTGGCCAATGCCGGTGAGCACGGGGACGTTCAGGTCGCAGAGGCATCGTGCCAGCGCGTAGTCGTTGAGCCAGGCCAGATCGTTCACCGCGCCGCCGCCGCGGATGATCACGACCGCATCCGGCAAGGCGCCCGGCTTCCAGTTGTCGAGCGCGTGCAGCAGCGCGCTTCGGATCAGCGCCGGGGCTCCTTCGCCTTGGAAGCGGCTGTGCACGTAGACGAAGCGGCAGACACCGAAGCGCTGCAGCCGCTGCGCCTCGGTGTGGAAGTCGCCCAGGCCGGCCGCGCCTTCTGGGGCGACCACCAGCACCGCGTTGAAGTCCCACGGCGCGGGCAAGCGCCGGTTGGCGTCGAAGACGCCCTCGCGCTGCAGCCGCTCGCGGATCTCGCGCTTGCGGGCTTCCAGGTCGCCCAGCGTGTACTCCGGGTCGATGGCGTCGATCTCCAGGCTCAATCCGTAGACCGCATGCACCGTGGGTCGCGCGCGCACAAGCAGCTTGATACCCGCGGCCAGCACCACGCCGGTGGCACGCTCGAAGGCGGGCAGGATCGTGGCCGCCGCGGACGCCCAGATCATGGCGCGGGCCTGCGCCACGGCAGCGCCTTGTGCGTCACGTTCGGCGAGCTCCAGGTAGACATGGCCGCCGCGCGTGTCGGCACGGCTGACCTCGACCCGCGTCCAGACGCCGCTGCGATAGGCCTGCGCCACGGCGCTGGCCACGCCCTTCATCAGCTGCGACAGCGCGATGCCCTTGGGCACCGCCAGCTCGGTGCTTGCAGTGCCGGTGGCTGGTGCCGCGGGCGCCGCCTGCAGAGGCAACCGTGCCGGCAACCAGGCCTCGAACGGCGCGAGGTCAAGGCCCACGGGGACGTACCACCGCCGCGCGTCCGGATCCCAGCGTGCGCCCAGCGCCTTGACCCGGTCCTTGTCCTTGAAGGCGGTGTCGAGGTAGGTGAGGGTGGCCGGAGTGGTGTTCATGCGGACCGCAGGTTAGCAGTCACCGCATCCCAGCCCGTGGACTGGCGCCGACCGCAATAGAGCCAGCGGGACTCGCACAAAAACGCCTGCTGGTGCTAGTCGGCGAGCGCGGCACAACACCTACGCCGTCGCCCGGTGGCTACAGGCGAATGGCGAGCGCGATGTGCGTGATGTGACGCTCGATGTCGTCGGGACAATGAGGCGGCACCGAGCTGTTCAGTCACGGTAGGGACCGTCCTCGGCGGGCACCCAGCGCAGGGAACTCCACTGCTCATCATCTGCTCCCGGTTCCCATATCCAGTGGGCGCAGCCCTCCAACTGCAGTACCTGCACGACCTACGTGCCTCCCGGCTCATGAGTGATCCAGTGTTGCCGTGCATGCGCTCTTCATGCGCGCCCAGATCCTGACACCCGTAGAGCCAGTACGGGGCCAGATGAATGCCACCCCGAGGTCTTGTCTTGTTTTGTGATATCGCGATAATTATTGAAATTTCATAATTCACGACAAAACATGCCCGACATCTACCACCGCCCCGAGCTTGCACGGCAAATGGCCCAGCAGCTTCTCCGCCCCGGCGTGCTGGACGAGGGCCTGCGCTCGGGGCTTTTCATCTCCGGCCTGCGGCGCACCGGCAAGACGACGTTCTTGCTCAACGACCTCATCCCGGCGTTGGAAGATGCAGGCGCTCTCGTCATCTACGTGGACCTGTGGAGCGACACGCGGACGAGCCCGGCTGTATTGGTGCGAGACGCCGTGCGCAAGACGCTGGCGGACCTGCAGTCGCCAGCGTCGGCGCTCACGGAGAGGCTTAAAAGGCTAAGCGGTCTGGACGTCGGCGCTCTTTCGTTCAAGTTCGGCTTCAAGCTGGAGAAGGTGGGGGTCGAGAACGGCACGACGCTCGCGCAGGCGCTGACCGAGCTGGTAGACCAAGTGGAGCGAGACGTTGTGCTGATCGTGGACGAGGTCCAGCACGCCATCACGTCGGAGGATGGCCAGCAGCTGATGCTCGCCCTCAAGGCGGCGCGGGACGCGATCAACACGAGGCCCGGCACGCCGGGGCACTTCATCTTCATCGGCTCCGGATCTCACCGCGCGCTTGTGAGCGAGCTGACGTCTCGACGGAACCAGGCATTCGAAGGTGCAACGTCCGTGCCGTTCCCGGTGCTCGATGACGACTACGTCGCGCACCTGCTCAAGCGTCTCCTCAAGGACAAGGTCGGTCCGCTGCCGTCAAAGGAGGTTGCGGTCCAGGCATTCAGAACGCTCGGCAACCGACCCGAGGAGTTTCGCAAAGCCCTGCGTCTGCTGTACCAGCAAGTGCCGTCCGGCGGCAAACCGGACCAGCTTCTGCCAGTGATTGCCGCCACGCTGCGCTCCACAGCAGCGGACGTGGAGCTGATGAAAGTCGAGCAACTGGGTGGCCTCGCTGTCGCTGTGTTCGAGCGCATTGCCAGCGCTCCCGGCGATGCCAAGGGCATGTTCTCAGCAGATGCCCTCGCCGAGTACGCCGCCGCTATCGGCCGCGAGGTCCGCACAGAGGACGTGCAGCGGACAATCAACGACTTGATGGCAGCGAACATCATCATGCGCCGCGGTCACGGGCTCTACGGCATCACGGACCCATTCGTCCAAGAGATCTGGCGCGAGAAGAAGACGCTGTCGACGAAGCCGTGACGGGCGCGGAGCCGCCGCTCACGGTTCCACAGCAGCTTGGCCGGACCCTTGGTCCAGTTCATCGCCGGCAGACTCAGACGGACTCACCGGCACGGGGATTTCCAGCCCGACCTCAGGCATTTCTTCCCGCCCCTCAACACGATGTGGAGTGGGAGGCATTTCCGCCAGCAGCTCAGCCAGCATGTAACGCGGACGGCACAGACGGCTTGACATCTCGGCGGTCGGCGGTCATGTCGCAGTCTTGCGTGGCCGTCCGCGGCGCTTCGGCGTCGGCGCGATGTCAAGATCCGTCGGCGTCAATTCGAACGCACGCATCAGATTCCTCACTTTCACTAGAGCTTCCAGACGGGCGTCGTCTTCCATCGCCTTTAGCTGCGCCTCGGCCTCAGTCAGCTCGGCACGCAGGTCGGCCACTCGGGCTTTCAGAGATTCGCGAGTGGGCTTGGCCACCGGCTTGACCCAGCCCTCGGGCACGTTGTCGTTTCTGTACATACCGTGACGATGCCGCCTCAACTGCCGGCCGAAAATGCATCTGTTTCTGCGTGCCCGCCCGCAGAGCTACGACGCATATACCCGCCACTTCCGGGCAGCCCTGGACTTCCTGCCAAGACAGAACGGGAAGGACAGGGGGCCCGGTCCTGTCTTCAGGCACGGTGTGCTCGCAGGCCGGCCGGAAAACCAGTCTTGCAGCGTTGACCAGGCGTTGCGCCTTGGGCGCCGCCTGGCGCGGCACCCTACGGCGCTGCCATGCGGCCGTCGGCCGCGACAGGGAGATGCGATGAAGCCGTCGATCTTGAAACCGTCTTGTCTGCTTGGCTCGCTGGTCGTCGCTGCCATGCTCACCGGCGAATGCCAAGCTGTGCAAGCGGCGGCGGTGGAGGTGCCGCGCTACCGGCTGCGAAACCTCGGCGTGCTCGAAGGGGCCTATCCCGGCAAGCCCATCGAGATGTGGGCGCAGGACATCAACAACCGCGGCGACGTGGTCGGCATGTCGCTGCATCACGATGGGCTCAACAACGTGGGTTTCCTCTACCGCAACGGCCAGCTGCAGCCGCTGCGCGACCCTGCCGGGCGGCTCGTTGGCAACGCCCGGGGCATCAACGACCGCGGCGACATCGTCGCCGACAGCCCGGACGGTATCCCGGTCGTCTACCGCGCTGACGGGAGCATGACGGACTTGCGCACCGGGCTTGGCCCGAGGTGGCCCTATGGCGGCGGGATGATGATCAACAACGCGGGCTGGGTCGCCGGCCAGATCTACGGCCCCGACACGCCCAGCGAGGTCACGTTCGTCTACGACGGCCGCCGCTCACAGGTGCTGGACATTCCCGGCCTGTCCTCCCATACGCCGGTAGCTCTCAACGACGCCGGCGAGTTGCTGGTCGATGCCTACCGCGGCGCGGACACCGAGCACTACCTCTACAGCCAGGGCCGGGCCACGAGGCTGCCGCGGTACAGCCCGGGCGATGGCGACTTCACGGCCTACACCGGCTTGAACGACGCCGGACAGCTCGTCGGCACCGACTACACCGTCCACGGCGGCAACCGGGGCTTCGTCTACGACCGCGGCAGCGGCACGTTCCACTTCCTCGGCGAGCGCGGCGACGGCTCGCCCTATCCGACGGACATCAACGAGCAGGGCTGGGCGGGCGGCAACTGGGATGGCCATGGTGGGTTCCTCTACCGCGACGGGCGCACGCTTGCGTTCGACGAGTTGCTGGTGCACGGATCGGCCGGGCGCTTCGAAGAGATGAGTCTGTCAGGCATCAACGACGCCGGGCAGATCATCGGCTACGGCTTGC
>JAEYPG010000357.1 GCA_023410975.1 Pseudomonadota bacterium | reverse complement strand
TCACGCACGCCGGTGGCGATGACACCTGGCGCGCGAACCTGCATGCCGACCAGCTCGACGGCCATGTCGAGTTCCGCGCTGGCGATGCCGCGCAGCCCGGGCACGTGCGCGCGTGGCTGGCGCGGCTGGCGCTGCCGCCCAGCGCGGCGCAGGGCGTGGAGTCGCTGCTGGCGCAGGCCCCGGCGAGCGTGCCGGCGCTGGACATCGTGGTGGAGGACTTCGAGCTGGGCGGGCGTGGCCTGGGGCGCGTGGAGATCCAGGCCGCCAACCGCCGCAACGGCCCGCGTCCAGCCCAGTGGCAGCTCGACAAGCTGCAGCTCACCATGGCCGAGGCCGAGCTCAAGGCGCTGGGGAAGTGGGTGCCGGGGCCGGACGGGCGCCGGCGCATGGTGATGGACTTCCGGCTGGAGCTCGCCAACGGCGGCGCGCTGCTGCAGCGCCTGGGCCTGGGCGGCGTGCTGGAGGGCGGCAAGGGCCGGCTGCAGGGCGAGGTGTCGTGGCCGGGCTCGCCGCTGGCACCGGACTTCTCGCGCATGGACGGCCAGCTGCGCGTGGACGTCCAGCAGGGCCGTTTCCTCAAGGCCGGTGCGGGCGCGGGGCGGCTGCTGTCGGTGCTGAGCCTGCAGTCGATCCCGCGGCGGCTGACGCTGGACTTCCGCGACGTGTTCCTGCAGGGCTTTGCCTTCGACAACCTCACCGGCGACGTGCACATGGACGACGGCGTGGCCGAGACCAACAACCTGCTCATGCGCGGGCTGCAGGCCGCGGTGCTGATGGAAGGCCGCGCCGACATCGCGCGCGAGACGCAGGATCTGCACGTGGTGGTGGTGCCCGAGATCAACGCCGGCACCGCCTCGCTGGCCTATGCGGCCATCAACCCGGCCGTGGGGCTGGGCACCTTCCTGGCGCAGCTGTTCCTGCGCAAGCCGCTGATGCAGGCCGGCACGCGCGAGTTCCAGGTCAGCGGCTCGTGGAGCGATCCGCAGGTGGAGCGCGTGGAGCGCGCGCCGGGCAAGCCGCTGCCCGACCTGGACCCGTCACCGCCGCCGGCCGCGGCCGCCGCGGCGTCGAGCCCGCGGGTGCAGAACTGAACTGAAACCCGAACCCCAACCCTTGCGAGAGAAGCACCCCATGAAACTTGCCGCCCTGCAGATGGTGTCCACGCCCGACGTGGGCCGGAACCTCGAAGCCGCCGCGCGGCTGATCGCCGAGGCCGCGGCGCAGGGCGCCACGCTGGCGTCGCTGCCCGAGTACTTCTGCCTCATGGGGCAGGACGACCGCGACAAGCTGCGCATTGCCGAGGAAGACGGCGCCGGGCCGATCCAGGACTTCCTCTCCGGCGAAGCCAGGCGCCACGGCCTGTGGCTGATCGGCGGCACGCTGCCCATCCGCGCCGCCGACGGGCAGCGCGTGCGCAACGCCTGCTGCGTGTACGGGCCCGACGGCGTGCGCGCCGCGCGCTACGACAAGCTGCACCTCTTCGCCTTCGACAACGGCCGCGAGCACTATGACGAGGCCGTGGCGCTGGAGCCGGGCGACGCGCCGGTGGCGGTGCAGGCGGGGGCGCTGCGGGTGGGCTTGTCGGTCTGCTACGACCTGCGCTTCCCGGAGCTGTACCGGGCGATGAGCTTCGCGCCCGGGCAGTCGCCCTGCGACGTGATCAGCGTCCCGGCCGCCTTCACCTACACCACGGGCCGCGCGCACTGGGAGCTGCTGCTGCGCACGCGCGCGGTGGAGAACCAATGCTACGTGGTGGCCGCCGCGCAAGGCGGCAAGCACGAGAACGGCCGCCGCACCTGGGGACACAGCATGGTGATCGACCCGTGGGGAGAGGTGCTCTCAGTGGTCGAGGAAGGGGAAGGCATCGCGATCGCGCCCTTCGATCCGGCCCGGATGGGGCAGGTGAGGGTGCAGTTGCCGGCGCTGGGGCACAGGAGGTTGTGAGCAGAGCGCAGGGAACGCGCCTTTCACCGCCTCCCGAACATCATCTGCCGCGCCAGCGCCGACTTCAGCGGCGGCACCGCCTGCAGTAGCGCCAGCCCGAGCGCCCGCGCCGTCGGCAGACCCGGCAATTGCCAGGTGAAGCTGCGGGCCAGGAAATCGGTGGCGGCGATCACGCTCCAGCGGTCGGGGGCGCGCTGGAATTCCACGCGGCGCAGCGCGGCTTCCACCGAGCCGCTGCGCTTGAGCGCGTGCACCAGCGCGTAGGCGTCGCGCAGACCCAGGTTCAGGCCCTGGCCGGCCACCGGGTGCAGCGTCTGCGCCGCGTTGCCGATACGCACGGTGCGGTCCCGCGCCAGCGTGCGCTCGGCATTCAGCCCCAGCGCGAAAGCCTTCATCGGCGTCACCGCCACCAGCCGGCCCGCCTCGGCCGGGAAGACGTTCGACAGCACCAGCAGCCGCTGCGTGTCGGTCAGGTCCTTCACGGGGTCGTCGCGGCTGTCCACGCACCACACCAGCGCGGCGCGCTGCAGGCCGTCCGGCCCCGGCGGCAGCGGCAGCAGGGCGGCCGGGCCCTGGCGGGTGAAACGCTCGATGGCCAGGCCCGGACGGCCGCCCTCCAGCGTCACGGTGCCGATCCACGCCGTCTGCCCGTAGTCGCGCGCGATGGTCTTGCGCGCCTGCTCCGCGAACACGCCGCCCTCGGCCACCACGGCCAAGTCAAAACTCTCGGCGATGCCGGCGTCCACCTCCACGCCCTGCGGCAGCGGCTTGAACGACGCCACCGGCGCGCCGAAGCGGGTGAACAGCCGTTGCGGCTCGGCCGTGGCCTGCTCCATCCACGCACGCTGCAGCGGCGCCACCACCGCGCCGTAGGACTGCACCGCGCCCAGCATCGGCACGGCTTCCTCCGCCGCGCTGATGCGCACCTGCGGCTCGCCGCCCAGCGGCAAGGTGCCCGGCGGCTGCTGCGAAACGAGCACGTCCTGGATCGGCTGCGCGCTCGCGGCGTTCCAGGCTTTCAGTTGCTGCAGCAACTGCACGCTGCCCAGCGACAGCGCCAGCACGCGCGGATCGGCCGAGACGTCCTTGTCGGCGCTGCGGCTGTCGAAAAGAGAGATTTGCGCCTGCGGCAGTTGCCGCGCCGCCATCAGCGCCAGCGCCAGGCCCACCGGGCCGGCGCCCACCACGGCGATGCGCGAGGCTGCCGGCACGGCAGCCACGGTGGAAGCGTTCGACGAGGAAGGAATCGTGCTCATGCGGTGTGCTCGCCTTGTGCGTCCAGGGCCGCCAGCCGCTCGGGCGTGCCCACGTCGGTCCAGGCCTCCAGCCAGCGCTCGGCACCCAGGACGCGGCGCTCGATCGCGGCATCCAGGTATGAGCGCAGCGGCGCCTTGGCGCCCGGCGGCAGATCGGCCATCAGTTCCTCCACGAAGGCGCGGCGGAACAGGCCCAGGCTGGTCCAGGTGAATCGGGTTTGCGCATCGCGCACGGCCAAGCCGTCGCGGATGCCGAAGTCGCCGCCCGGGTGGTGCGGCGGGTTGGTGGTCAGCCACAGCTTGGCCAGTTGGCCGCTGGCTTCGAAGCGGCGCACGGCCTCGGCATCGAAGGAGAAGGTGGGCACGAACACGTCGCCCGACACCACCCAGAAGCTGTCGCCCAGCAGCGGCAGCGCCTTTTTCATGCCGCCGGCGGTTTCCAGCGCGCCGCCGTGGTCGCGGCCCTCGTGGGAGTACAGGATTTCCAGCCCGTAGCGCGCGCCGTCGCCCAGCGCGGGCTCGAACTGCTCTTCCAGCCAGGCGGTGTTGACCACCACCCGGCGCACGCCCGCGCGCGCCAGTGCGAGCAGGTGCCATTCGATGAGGCGCCGCCCCTGCACGGACAGCAGCGGTTTTGGGGTCCGGTCGCTCAGCGGCCGCATGCGCTCGCCGCGGCCGGCGGCCAGGATCAAGGCTGAAACAGTCATGCGCGGCAGTGTAGGACTGGCCTTTGCGCCCCTCTTTGACGGGCCTGTGCACAAGGCTGTGATCAGCGCGCACAACAACTCGGGCTTGTCCACAGCCCCGGCCAGATCGGCGATGTTTGTTCTCTGTTCGCGCCGGAACAAACAGCGGTGCGGTCCCCAGCCTTCGGCCGCAGGCAAGTTCAAGCCGCGCAAGAACAAACGCCGGTTATCCACAGGACCGGGTGCGCTCTACCACGACGACCACCTTTAAAAATGAACATCCTTAGGGAAGAAAAACCGGCGAACCAGGACAAGCGAACGAACCCGGAAAGGTTCAAAAGCCGCATTCCAGGGCAAAACGGTGGAGAAGTTGTGAGCGCCTGCAGGCTTGTCCACACAGCTTTGCAGGCAGCGTCGAACCGGAAAAAGTTCATTGCTGACAAGGCTTTGGACAAGCTGTGGGCTAGAACGGGCTTGTGCACAGAGGGATGCCGGAAGGAGGCATCACGGTGCTGCTGACAGGAGACTTCGCACCGAAAACAAAAACGCCGGCACGAAGCCGGCGTCCTTGGTGGGGGAGAGAAAGCGCGCGCGCTGCTTCAGCTTCCCAGCCCGATCGGCGCCGGTGCCATGTTGAGGATGCGCGTGAACAGCGGCCGGTAGGCCTGGTCGGGCTCGTGGCCGGTGAGGGGGTCGCGGTTAGCTTCGAACTCGGCGTCGAGTTCCGCCCAGTCCTCGGGCAGCAGGTGCTTCTCGGCCGCGGGCAGCACCAGGTTCTCCTCGGTGCCCATGTGCGCCAGGTAGAAGTTGACGTAGCGCTCGGCCGCGGCCTCGAAGGCTTCGCGCCGGGTCTCGCCCATCATCTCGAAGGCCAGCAGCGCGTGCTCCAGCTCGCGGATGGCGCGCTCGCCCTGCGCATGGTCGGCGTCCAGCGCGTCCAGCACCGGGACCAGGTCCGGGCAGCGCTCGCGCAGGCGCGGGAACAGCAGCTGCGTCTCCTTGGTGTGGTGCAGCCGCTCGGGAAACTCGTCGATGTAGAACAGCATCGCCCGCAGCAGCTCGAAGCTGGGCATCTTCTGCTCGCGCCTCGACTGGGCCAGCAGCATGGACAGCGAGCGCAGCATGGCGGCCAGGGCCTGGTGCTCGTCGTTGATGATCGTCAGCGAAGCGTGGCGCATGGGGACCTCCTTGTGCCTTGCAGCGTGGCAGCACCAAGCTGGCGCGCATTGACGGCGGTCAAGGCTTTCCGGTGCCGAATGCGCACGCCCATGAGGCGCGTCGGGGCCCCGGCGGCAGGGGCCGTTCGGGGGGCGGCATAAAATCCGCGTTTTTGCTGCCCACGAGCTCGAAACCGCATGGACCTCGTCGCCGATCTCCCCCAAGAAGCCGCCCAGGATCCCAGCACCCTGATGGCCAATGCCATCCGCGCGCTGGCCATGGATGCCGTGCAGCAGGCCAACTCCGGCCATCCCGGCGCGCCCATGGGCATGGCGGACATGGCGGTCGCGCTCTGGGACCGCCACCTGCGCCACAACCCGCAAGACCCGCACTGGGCCGACCGCGACCGCTTCGTGCTCTCCAACGGGCACGGCTCGATGCTGATCTACGCGCTGCTGCACCTCACGGGCTACGCGCTGCCCATCGAGGAGCTGCGCAACTTCCGCCAGATGCACAGCAAGACCCCGGGCCACCCCG
>JAEYPG010000330.1 GCA_023410975.1 Pseudomonadota bacterium | reverse complement strand
GGCCAGAGCGCAGGCAGCCGCGCGCGCGTGAGCGTCACGCGCTATGCGCTGGAGCTGCTGAACGTGGAGTGCCGCTTCGAGCTGCCGCGCATCGTGGAAGCGCTGCGCCGGCGCGGCCACGGGACGTTGTGCCTGCACGGCGTGCCCGGCAGTGGCAAGACGGCGCTGGCCGAGCATCTGGCGCAGGAGCTGGGCCGCCCGCTGATGATCCGCCAGGCCAGCGACCTCATGAGCAAGTTCGTGGGCGAAACCGAGGCCAACATGGCGCGCATGTTCGAGGAGGCGCAGTCCGAGGGCGCGGTGCTGCTGCTGGACGAGGCCGACAGCTTCCTGCGCAGCCGCCGCATGGCCGAGCGCACCTACGAGGTCAGCGAGGTCAACCAGATGCTGCAGGGCATGGAGCGCTTCGCCGGCATTTTTATTTGCACCACCAACCTCTTCGATGATCTCGATGAGGCGGCCCTGCGGCGCTTCACCTTCAAGATCCGCTTCCATCCGCTGCGCCCCGAGCAGCGCGTGCGCATGTTCGTGAACGAGGCGCTGGAGGGCGATGCCGGGCGCCTGACGGGGGAGCAGCGCCAGCGCCTGGCACAGCTGGACCTGCTCACGCCGGGCGACTTCGCGGCGGTGCGGCGCCAGGTGGAGCTGCTGGGCCAGGCCTTCGAGCCCGACGAGTTCCTGAGCCAGCTGGAGAGCGAGCACCGCGTCAAGCCCGAGGCGCGCCAACGCCGGGGCATCGGCTTCACCAGCGCGGCGGCGCCGGGCGCGGGCGGCTGAGACTGCCCCGGCTGGAGCAAGCCGCCGCGGCCGGGAGGCCATCGCGGCCTTCCTACAATGCCGCGATGAACGCACCGAAATACACCCGGGGCGCCGCGCTGGCGGCGCTTCTGCCGCAGCGCATCGTCATCATCGACGGCGCCATGGGCACGATGATCCAGCGCTTCAAGCTCACGGAAGCCGATTACCGGGGCGAGCGCTTCAAGGACCATCCCAAGGACCTCAAGGGCAACAACGAGCTGCTGCAGTTCACGCGGCCCGACGTGATCCGCAGCATCCACGAGCAGTACCTGGCCGCGGGCGCGGACATCATCGAGACCAACACCTTCGGCGCCACCTCGATCGCGCAGGAGGACTACGACCTGGCCCCGCTGGCGCGCGAGATGAACGTGGCCGCCGCGCGCATCGCCCGCGAGGCCGCCGACAAGTTCTCCACGCCCGACAAGCCGCGCTTCGTGGCCGGCGCCATCGGCCCCACGCCGCGCACGGCCAGCATCAGTCCCGACGTCAACGACCCCGGCGCGCGCAACGTCAGCTTCGACCAGCTGCGCGCCGCGTACCGCGAGCAGGCCGAGGGGCTGCTCGAAGGCGGCGCGGACCTGTTCCTGGTCGAGACCATCTTCGACACGCTCAACGCCAAGGCGGCGCTGTTCGCGCTGGACGAGCTGATGGAGGACACGGGCGAGCGGCTGCCGGTGGTGATCTCCGGCACCGTCACCGACGCCTCCGGGCGCATCCTCTCCGGCCAGACCGTGGAGGCCTTCTGGCACTCGGTGCGGCATGCCAAGCCCATCGCCATCGGGCTGAACTGCGCGCTCGGCGCCACGCTGATGCGGCCCTACATCGAGGAGCTGGCCAAGATCGCGGGCGACACGGCCATCAGCTGCTATCCCAACGCCGGGCTGCCCAACCCGATGAGCGACACCGGCTTCGACGAGACGCCCGAGGTCACGGCCGGGCTGATGGAGGACTTCGCCAGGAGCGGCTTCCTCAACATCGTGGGCGGCTGCTGCGGCACCACGCCCGACCACATCGCCGCCATCGCGCGCAAGGTCAGCGCCTACCGCCCGCGCAGCAAAGCCGACCCGCTGTTCACCTCCCTGGTCGAAACCGCCTGATTCATTCCCCGTTCGGGCTGGGCTTGTCGAAGCCCCTGTGGCTCAGCCGGGCCGCAGGCCGCATCGACCAAGCCCAGGGCGAACGGAACACTTGTGAGCACCTCGCCATGAGCGAAACCAACTTCAACGTGCCGCCGATGCGGCTTTCGGGCCTGGAGCCCGTGACCATCGGCCAGGGGCACCTCTTCGTCAACATCGGCGAGCGCACCAACGTCACCGGCTCCAAGGCCTTCGCCCGCATGATCCTGGCCGGCCAGTTCGAGCAGGCGCTGGCCGTGGCGCGCCAGCAGGTGGAGAACGGGGCGCAGATCATCGACGTGAACATGGACGAGGCCATGCTGGACAGCCAGGCCGCCATGGTGCGCTTCCTCAACCTCATCGCCTCCGACCCCGAGATCGCGCGCGTGCCGATCATGATCGACAGCTCCAAGTGGAGCGTGATCGAGGCGGGGCTGCAGTGCATCCAGGGCAAGGGCATCGTCAACTCGATCTCGATGAAAGAGGGCGAGGCCGAGTTCAAGCGCCAGGCCAAGCTGATCAAGCGCTACGGCGCCGCCGCGGTGGTGATGGCCTTCGACGAGAAGGGCCAGGCCGACACCTACCAGCGCAAGATCGAGATCTGCGAGCGGGCCTACCGCGTCCTGGTCGACGAGGTCGGCTTCCCGGCCGAGGACATCGTCTTCGACCCCAACATCTTCGCCATCGCCACCGGCATCGAGGAGCACGACAACTACGCCGTGGACTTCATCGAGGCCACGCGCTGGATCAAGCGCAACCTGCCCGGCGCCAAGGTCTCGGGCGGCGTCTCCAACGTCTCCTTCAGCTTCCGCGGCAACGAGCCGGTGCGCGAGGCGATCCACACCGTGTTCCTCTACCACGCCATCCAGGCGGGCATGGACATGGGCATCGTCAACGCCGGCATGGTCGGCGTGTACGACCAGCTCGACCCCGAGCTGCGCGAGCGCGTGGAGGACGTGGTGCTCAACCGCCGCCCGGATGCGACCGAGCGGCTGCTGGCCATCGCCGACCAGGTGCGCGGCCAGGCCAAGGACGACAGCGCCCGCCTGGCCTGGCGCGCGCTGCCGGTGCGCGAGCGCCTGGCGCAGGCGCTGGTGCAGGGCATCAACGAGTTCATCGACGCCGACACCGAGGAGGTCTGGCAACTCATCCGCGCCGAGGGCGGTCGTCCGCTGCACGTGATCGAGGGCCCGCTGATGGCCGGCATGAACGTGGTGGGCGACCTGTTCGGGCAGGGCAAGATGTTCCTGCCGCAGGTGGTGAAGTCCGCCCGCGTGATGAAGCAGGCGGTGGCGCACCTGCTGCCCTACATCGAGGCGGAGAAGCAGGCGCTGATCGACGCCGGCGGCGAGGTGAAGTCCAAGGGCCGCATCGTCATCGCCACCGTCAAGGGCGACGTGCACGACATTGGCAAGAACATCGTCAGCGTCGTCCTGCAGTGCAACAACTTCGAGGTCGTGAACATGGGCGTGATGGTCCCGTGCCAGGACATCCTCGCCAAGGCGAAGGAGGAGGGCGCGGACATCATCGGCCTGTCGGGGCTGATCACGCCCAGCCTGGAGGAGATGCAGCACGTGGCCGCCGAGATGCAGCGCGACGCGCATTTCCGCGACCGGAAGACGCCGCTGCTCATCGGCGGCGCCACCACCAGCCGCGTGCACACGGCGGTGAAGATCTCGCCGCACTACGAGGGCCCGGTGGTGTACGTGCCCGACGCCTCGCGCAGCGTGGGCGTGTGCTCCGAGCTGCTGAGCGACGAGCGCGCGGCGAAGTACATCGCCGAGCTGGAGTCCGACTACGCCAAGGTGCGCGAGCAGCACGCCAACAAGAAGGCCACGCCGCTGGTGAGCCTGGAGGCGGCGCGCGCCAACCCGACGCCGATCGACTGGGCCGCCTACGAGCCGGCGGTGCCGAAGTTCATCGGCAAGCGCGTGTTCCGCAACCAGGACCTGTCGGAGCTGGTGGGCTGCATCGACTGGACGCCCTTCTTCCAGACCTGGGACCTGGCCGGGCGCTATCCGGCCATCCTGCAGGACGCGGTGGTGGGCGAGGCCGCCACGCGCGTGTTCGAGGACGCGCAGCGCATGCTGCAGCGGCTGGTGGAAGGGCGTTGGCTGCAGGCGCACGGCGTCATCGGCCTGTACCCGGCCAACGCCGTGGGGGACGACATCGCCTTCTATGCCGACGAGGCGCGCGGCGAGCCGGTGATGACCTGGCACGGGCTGCGCATGCAGAGCGAGCGGCCGGTGATCGACGGCGTGAAGCGCCCGAACCGCTGCCTGTCGGACTTCGTGGCGCCGCGCGGCGCGAAGGCCGACTACGCCGGCATGTTCGCCGTGAGCGTGCAGGGCGTGGAGAAGAAGGAGGCGGAGTTCCTGGCTGCGCACGACGACTACTCCGCGATCATGCTCAAGGCGCTGGCGGACCGGCTGGCCGAGGCCTTCGCCGAGCGGCTGCACCAGCGCGTGCGCACCGAGCTCTGGGGCTATGCCTCGGACGAGGCGCTCTCCAACGAGGACCTCATCGCCGAGAAGTACCGCGGCATCCGCCCGGCGCCGGGCTACCCGGCCTGCCCGGACCACCTGCCCAAGCGCGACCTGTTCCGCGTGCTGGACGCGCCGGCCATCGGCATGGGGCTCACCGAGAGCCTGGCCATGACGCCGGCCTCCAGCGTCAGCGGCTTCTACATCGGGCACCCGCAGGCGGCGTACTTCAACGTCGGCAAGATCGGCGAGGACCAGCTCGCCGACTGGGCCACGCGCAACGGCCTGGACGAGGCCGCGGCGCGCCGCGCGCTGGCACCGCTGCTCTGATCCCGGAGCGCGGCCTGCGCGCCGCCCGCCATCCCTGACACGACGCCCGGCACCGCCCGGGCGTTTGTATTTGGTTGCAGTTCCGTCGCCACCGTTGTCTGCCGCGAGGCGCTCCCGATCGTTGCCTAGGCAGGGACTGCCCTTCGGCGGTCTGGATTCCAAGAGCAATGCAAGGCATGAACGACATGACGACGGCGCGCCCGGCTTCGGCACTGCGCTCCCCCGTGGCCCTGGTGGGCGGCGCCGCGCTGGTGGCGGCGCTGGGCCTGGGCGGCGGCTGGATGC
>JAEYPG010000300.1 GCA_023410975.1 Pseudomonadota bacterium | reverse complement strand
TGGCCTGGGATGAGAGCACGTCCATGCTCTGCGCGCGCGTGGTGCGCGGGGCGGCTTCCAGCGCGAAGCCGGTCACGCCGGCAGCGGCCAGGCGCTCCAGGCCTTCGCGGTCGAAGGGGTTGAGCATCCCGACCAGCGTGGCGCCGCGCTTCATCAATGCCAGCTCGTCCGCATCGGGTGAGCGGACCTTGAGCACCAGGTCGCAGCCCAGGGCCGCCTTGGCGTCCACCACCTCGGCGCCGACGGCGCGGTAGGCCGCGTCGGGTGCGGCGGCGGCCACGCCGGCGCCGGACTGCACGAAAAGCTGGTGGCCCTGGGCCTTGAGCTTTTTCGCAGCCTCCGGCATCGCGGCGACGCGAGTTTCTCCAGCCGCCGTCTCCAGCGGTACTCCAATCAGCATGGCTAGCCTCCTGAACCATTTACGATTACAAATACATCAGTGCCCACCAGCCGCCACAAACAGGCTGATGTGCGAAATAACCCACAACGCGAATAGCGGGACTATTGTTTGCCAATGGGGTTTACCCCTAAACTTCTTCTCAACCCTTCAAAACCAAGCCGAGTCGAATATGAAGTCCACCACCATTTCGTCGTCGAACGCTTATTCGCGCACGCAAACGGTTTCCCCGAACGCTGCCTGGAGCGAACTTTTCGCAGCCATGCCCATCGGCATCGTCTATCACGCGGTGCGCGAGCTGCTGCAAAAGCGCAAGCACAAGCGCCTGGTGCTGCAAGCCTTCAAGCGTTGATCAGTCCTCCCCGAACGGAACGATCCGCCTGATCAGCGGCGCGCCGTCGCTGATCAGGAATTCCTTGAACGCCTGCGCCACCGGCGGCAGGCGCTTGCCCTGGCGATGCACCACGTACCAGTGGAGCATCAGCGGGAAACCCTGGACATCGAGCGCACACAGGCTGCCCGATGCCAGCTCCCGCGAGATGGTGTGCGCCGACACGAAGCTCAGTCCCATGCCGGCCATCACGGCCTGCTTGATGGTTTCGGTGCTGCGGATCTCCATCGCGATGTTGAGACCCGACAGGTCGCCGCCGAAGCCTTCCTGCATCGACTTCCACGTGTCCGAGCCGCGCTCGCGCACCAGGAAGGGCTGGCGCATCACCTCGCCCAGTTCCAGCCGCGGGCGCCCGGCCAGCGGGTGCCCCGGCGGCGCGACGATCACGTAGGGGTGCGGCGCAAAGGCCTCGTGCACGGTGTCCAGGTCCTGCGGGGGCCGCACCATCACCGCGAGGTCGGTCCGGTTCTCGGCGATGTGCGCCAGCAGCCCGTCCCGGTTGTGCACCGTGAAGTTGAGCTGCACGCCGGGGTGGCGGCCCACGAAGTCCACCAGCAGCCGGGGAAAGAAGTAGTCCCCCGCGCTGATCACGCCCACGTTGAGCTTGCCGCCCGAGACGCCGCTGAACTGTGCCATCGCGGCCTCGGCGGCCTCGAACTGCAGGATGATCGACCGGCTGATGTGCAGCAGCTCGGTGCCCGCCGGCGTCAGGTACACCTTCTTGCCGAACTGCTCGAACAGCGGGTGCCCGGCGTGCTCCTCCAGCTTGCGCACCTGTATCGAGACGGCGGGCTGCGTCAGGTACAGCTCCTCGGCCGCGCGCGAGTAGCTCAGGTGCCGGGCCACCGACTCGAACACCTTGAGCTGCCTGAAGGTCGCGTGCTTCACGTTGCAGTGTCCTGGTCAGCCGCCGTGCGCCTTGGATTTGACCGCCTGCCTGCCTGCCCGACTCAGGCCGCCAGCCGCTCTGTTTCCAGCAGCCGCACCTGCCCGCGCTGCTCGCTCATGGTCCGTGCCAGGAGCTTGACCAGGATGTGCACGGCGTCGATGTGCGGCGTCGGCGTGTCCGTCAGCCGCGCCAGCTCCACCACCGAGCCCACCAGCGCGTCGATCTCCGGTTCGCGCCCGGCCTCGACGTCCTGCAGCATCGATGTCTTGTGCTTGCCCACCTTCTCGGCGCCGGCGATGCGCTTTTCCAGCGGCACGCGGAAGCTGATGTCCAGCTTGTGCGCCACCTCCTGGGCCTCCCGCATCATGGACGCGGCCAGCCCGCGCGACAGCGGGAAGCGGCAGATGTCCTCCAGCGTCGAGTGCGTGAGGCTGCTGATCGGGTTGAAGGTCAGGTTGCCCCACAGCTTGAGCCAGATCTCGGCCCGGATGTTGTCGAGCACCGGCGCCTTGAAGCCGGCGTTCTCGAAGCAGCGCGCGATGGCCTGCACGCGCGGCGTGGTGCTGCCGTCGAGCTCGCCCAGCGGGAAGCGGTCGCCTTCCACATGCCGGATCACCCCCGGCGCCACCAGCTCCGACGCCGGGTAGACCACGCAGCCGATGACGCGCTCGGCCGGGATGCCCGCGGCGATGGCGCCGTTCGGGTCGACGCTGCTTACGCGCGTGCCCTCGAAGCGGCCGCCGTGGCGCTGGAAGTACCAGTAGGGGATGCCGTTCTGCATCGTGACGATCGCGGTCTCGGGGCCGAGCAGCTTGGGCAGCTCGGCAACCACGGGCTCCACCTGGTGCGCCTTCATCGCCAGGATCACCAGGTCCTGCGGCCCGGCCTCGGCGTAGTCGTCGGTGGCGTGCACCTCGCTGGCCGTGTGCTCCCAGCCGTCGGCGGTGACCAGCTTGATGCCGCGCTCGCGGATGGCTTCCAGGTTGCGGCCGCGCACGATGAAAGTGACGTCCTCGCCCGCGAGGGCCAGCTTGGCGCCGACCAGGCCGCCGATCGCGCCGGCGCCGATGATTGCGATCTTCATGACAAGCTCTCCTGTGGTTGAAATCTGGGGCCGGGCTTCAGCCCAGGCGGTTGCTGAGGCGGCCGATGCCCTCGATCTCGACCTCGACCAGGCTGCCGGGCTTCATGGAGCCCACGCCCACCGAGGTGCCGCACAGGATCACGTCGCCGGGCAGCAGGGTCATGTCCTGCGAGATCAGGCTCACCAGGCGCGGCACGGGGAAGGTCATGTCGCTGATCGGGTAGTCCTGGCGCACCTCGCCGTCGAGCAGCGTGCGCACGCGCAGCGACTGCGGATCGAGCCCGGTGGCGATGGCCGGCCCCATGGGGCAGAAGGTGTCGAAGCCCTTGGCGCGCGTCCACTGGGCGAAGGAGGCGTCGCGGTTGAGGATCTCGGCCTGCGTCACGTCGTTGGCGCAGGTGTAGCCAAAGACGGCCTCCAGGGCCTGCGCCTCGCTCGCGCCGCTGCAGCGGCGGCCGATCACGATGCCCAGCTCGCCCTCGAACACCACCTTGCCGCCGCAGCGCGGCACGGCGATGGGCTTCCCGTGCGCCGACCACGAGTTGGGCGACTTCAACAGGTACAGCGGCTCCTCGGGCAGCCCCAGGCCCAGCTTGGCCCGCAGCGCGCCGAAGTTGTTCCACATCGCGACCACCTTGCTCGGCTGCGTGGGCGCGAGCAGGCGCACGTCGGCCAGCCTGAAGCTGCGGCCGGTGGCCTCGTGGCGGGTGAACAGCTCGCCGGCGTGCTCGTGCACGCGTTCGCCGTCGAGCCGGCCGAAACCCGGGCGGCCGTCGAATTCGTAGCGGATCCAGTGGGTGTGCATGAAGGCTCCTCGCAGCTCGGTTCGGATTCAGTCGAAAGGCAGGCAGGCGGGCTGTACGGCCGCGGCGACGAGCTCGCCCATCGCGCCGGGATGGCGCGTGACGGCCACGCCCTTGGGCCGCACGCCCAGGCCGGGCTTGAACATCACGACGGGCTTGCGCATCCACTGCTCGATCCAGTGCGCGCACTCGGTGTCCGCATCGGCGCCCAGGCTGCCGGCCACGAGCACGGCGTCCGTGCCGGGATCGGCCTCGAACAGGCGCAGCAGCTCCACCGGGCGCAGGCCGGCCACCTCTTCGGCGCCGCCGTGGCCCAGCGCCACCACCGTGGATTCGCCGAGCCCGTAGCTGGCGAGCTGGGTGGCCGCCAGGCTGATCAGGATGGGCGAACTGGACAGCACGCCAATGCGCCCGCGTTGCAGGCCGTGGCCGGGAATCGCGCCGAGGTGAATCTCCCCCGGCGTGACCACGCCGCTGCAGCCGGCCAGCAGCCGCGTGGAGCTGCCGCGGAGCCGGTGCTGCACGCGCTGCAGGTCCTGCGCCGGGACGCCCTCGGTCATGCACAGCACCAGGCCGATGCCGGCTTCCACGGCCTCCTCGATCGCGTCGGCGGCACGGGCCGGCGGCACGCAGATCACCGAGACGGTGGCCGCGGCCCAGGCCTTGGCCTCACGCACGCTGCCGAACAGCGGCAGCCCGTCGGGCAGGTGCTCCACCGGGTCGCCGTAGGCCACGCCGGCGTGAAAGCGGGAGCGGCCTGCGCTGCCGCCGGCGCGCCAGGCGGCGCTGCATCCCGGCCCGGAGCCGTCGTCGCCGCCCTGCAGGATCACGCGGCTGTGCTTGTTGACGAGGATGGCCATCGCGGCACCGCCTTCCGTGCTCAGATGCCGAGCTCGCAACCGGTCAGCTTCGACCAGTCGCACGAGGGGAGCGCGCACGGCTTGTGGCGCTGCATGCATTCCTGGATCGCCCGGGCCAGGAAGTCCGCGTCGTAGGCGGTCAGCAGGTGCGGCTGGCGGGTCTGGAGGTAGTGACGGATCCGGGTCTCCGCTTCGGGGCTGTGGCGCAGCAGGCCGGCATAGGTTTCGGTGTCCCAGAACCAGCGCAGACCCAGCTCGTAAAACGCCGCGTTGTAGGCGTTGCGCTCGATTTCTTCGGTCCGGAATTCCGGCGGCAGGTCATTGAACATGGCCTTCTCCTTGAGAGTATCGGGATGGACGAAACCACTGTAGGGAACTGCGTGGATATAGGACAGTTAATTGTTTTTGGTTTGACGATAAATGGTTGTTTATGGTTTTCCGGGCGCGACGGGGCTTGAATGTCCAACGCAGCGGGACATTCACGGACAAATTCAGGAACAGGAAAAACTGTTGCTGCCGACAGCCGGGCGCAAATAGGCCTTGTCATTCCCGCTCAGGCGGCTGCCATGGGCAGCCACTTGCACGGGAATGACGAAGCAGTGGTTGAGGCGTGCCGGCCGGCGGCCGGGCTTCAGATCGCGCCGTCCGCCCTCAGCACTTCGAGGTCATGGGCGTCGTAGCCCAGTTCCATGAGCACCTCCTCGGTGTGCTCGCCCAGCAGCGGCGCGCGCAGGACCTCGGTCGGGCTGTCGGAGAGCTTGATCGGGTTGCCCACCGTGAGGTGCTTGCCGCGCGTCGGATGCTCCACCTCCACCACCGTGCCGCTCTGGCGCAGCCACGGGTCCTCGGCGATCTCCTTCATGGACAGGATGGGACCGCAAGGGATGTCGTACTCGTTGAGGATCTCCATCGCCTCGAACTTGGTCTTGGTCATCGTCCACTGTTCGATGCGCGCGAAGATGGGCTTGAGGTGCAGCAGCCGCGCCTGCGGCGTCGCGTAGGCCTCGTCGGTGATCCAGCCCTCCTCGCCGATCACCTTGCACACCGAGGGCCACACCGCCGCCTGCGTGATGAAGTAGATGTAGGCGTTGGGGTCGGTCTCCCAGCCCTTGCAGCGCAGGATCCAGCCCGGCTGCCCGCCGCCCGAGGCATTGCCAGCGCGCGGCACAGCCTCGCCGAACTTGCCGTCCGGGTACTGCGGGTACTCGTGCAGCGAGCCGGTGCGCTCCAGGCGCTGCTGGTCGCGCAGCTTCACGCGGCACAGGTTGAGCACAGCGTCCTGCATGGGGGCCAGCACCTTCTGGCCGCGGCCGCTGTGCGTGCGCTGGTACAGCGCGGCGAGGATGCCCAGCGCCAGGTGCAGGCCGGTGCCGCTGTCGCCGATCTGCGCGCCGGTCACCACCGGCGGGCCGTCCTCGAAGCCCGTGGTCGAGGCCGCGCCGCCGGCGCACTGCGCCACGTTCTCGTAGACCTTGCAGTCCTCGTAGCGGCCCGGCCCGAAGCCCTTGACCGAGGCGACGATCATGCGCGGGTTGAGCTTATTGATGTGCTCCCAGCTCAGCCCCATGCGCTCCATCGCGCCGGGCGCGAAGTTCTCGACCAGCACGTCGCACTGCTTGATCAGCGTCTCCAGCACCTGCTTGCCCTTGGGCTTCTTGGTGTTGAGCGTCACCGAGCGCTTGTTGTGGTTGAGCATCGTGAAGTAGAGGCTGTCCACGCCCGGGATGTCGCGCAGCTGCCCCCGCGTGGCGTCGCCCTCGCCGGGGCGCTCCACCTTGATCACGTCGGCGCCCAGCCAAGCCAGCAGCTGGGTGCAGGTGGGCCCCGACTGGACGTGCGTGAAGTCCAGGATGCGGACGCCGCTCAAAGCCTTGCTCATGTGTGACCCCTGTTGATGCATTGATCGGTGGTGCGCGTGCGTCGCGCTCATGCGGTGCGGCTGGGCTCCGCCAGGCGGGCCTCCAGCTCGGTGATGCGCTTGCGCAGCGCGCGCTCGTCCTGGAAGCGCGAGGTCTCGTCGCGGATGACCGCGGCCACGCCTTCGACCTCGCCCTGCGCCCCCTTGAGCAGCGCCACCGTGAAGGCGATAGACAGCGTGTGGCCATCCTTGTGCAGTGCCGGCACCCGCAGCAAGGTGGTGCCGTAGCGCGTCTGCCCGCTGCTCATCGTCTTCTCGTAGCCGTCCCAGTGGCGGCCGCGCTGGCGCTCGGAAATGATGATGTCGAGCGACTGCCCCAGCGCCTCGGCCTCGCTGAAGCCGAAGATGCGCGTGGCCGCCGCGTTCCACAGGACGATGTCGCCCTTGCCGTCCGTGACGACCACCGCGTCACCCATGGACTGAACCAGCTGTTCGCAATCGACTGGGCGCATGGCCGTCTCCTTCAAGCTTCAAGCCACGCCGGGGGCGTGGAGGGTGGCGACGCTGCCGGCGTGCCGGTCCGGCGTGAAGTTGATGACGCAGCTACATTCCGGAGGTCTCTTCATGGCCATGCTCCCGGTGCCGATGGACACCTATCCAACCAACCTGGGACCTATGGTAGAAATCCGCACTTCTTTTCGCCGTTGACTGCGGTCAAGCGGTCCCATCAGTAAATACCCCAGGGTGGTAAGCAGTGACTGCTGTGACTTCCTCCGTAGAGAACCACCGGCAGCGCAACGTCATCCACATGCAGCTCAAGCAGAACATCGTGCTCAAGGAGATGAGCGACGATGAGCGCGACGAGCTGGAGGCCCTGCTCGAAGTGCGCGACTTCGGCAAGGGCGACTACCTGCTGCACCAGGGCGTGCACGAGATGGAGCAGTACTTCATCCTCGATGGCGTGCTCAAGCGCGCGGTCACGAACGCGGACGCCAAGGAGATGATCCTGCGCTTCGCGGGCCAGAACGACATCGAGACCAGCTACGCCGCGTGGCGGCTGAACACGCCCACTCCCTACAGCATCATCGGCGTGAACAAGGGGCGCGTGGCCAAGCTGCCGATGCCCAAGTGGGTCGAGTTCATGGACCGGCACCCGAAGTTCAAGGCGGTGTTCGAGTACCACGTGATGCGCATCATGAGCGAGATCATGGCGCACACGATCACGCTGCACCTGCTCGACGCACCCGGCCGCGTGCATCGGTTCATGCGAAAGCATCCCGACGTCAGCGAGCAGATACCGCGCAAGGAGCTGGCCGCGCACCTGAACCTCACGGCCGAGACGCTGAGCCGCCTCAAGCAGCGCGGCAAGATCTGAGCGGCTAGCGCGGGCCGATGCCGTACCGGCGCAGCCGCTGCGCGATGGCCGAGTGCGAGGCGCCCAGCCGCTCGGCCAGCTTGCGCGTGGACGGGAACTGCGGATACAGCTGCTCCAGCAGCGCCTTTTCGTAGCCGGCCACCGCCTCCTCCAGCGTGCCGACGGCTTCCAGCGCCGGCGCGCCGGGCTCCGCCCCGGCACCGGCCAGCTCCAGGTCGCCCACGTCGATCACCGCGGCCTCGCTCATCGTCACGGCGCGGAAGATCACGTTCTGCAGCTGGCGCAGGTTGCCGGGCCAGGGATTGGCCAGCAGCGCGGCGCGCGCGGCCGGCGTCAGCCGCGCCGTGGGCCGCCCGGTCTGGGCGCAAGCGCGGGCCACGAACACCTCGGCCAGCGGCACGATGTCCTCCCTGCGCTCGCGCAACGGCGGCACCTGCAGGTGCAGCACGTCCAGGCGGAACAGCAGGTCCTGCCTGAAGTTGCCTGCGGCAACCATCTGCTCCAGCGCGCGGTGCGTGGCGCTGATGATGCGCACGTCGGCCTTGAGCTCCCGGTCGCCGCCGACGCGCCGGAAACTGCCGTCGTTGAGGAAGCGCAGCAGCTTCGCCTGCAGGTAGGGCGACATCTCGCCCACCTCGTCCAGGAACACGGTGCCGCCGTCGGCCAGCTCCAGCAGCCCGGGCTTGCCGCTGCGCAGCGCACCGGTGAAGGCCCCCGGCGCATAGCCGAACAGCTCGCTCTCGGCCAGGCTCTCGGGCAGCGCCGCGCAGTTGAGCGCGAAGAAGGGCTCGCCGCGCCGCCGGCTGCCGGCGTGGCAGGCATGCGCCAGCAGTTCCTTGCCCGTACCCGTCTCGCCGTGGATGAGCAGCGGCGCGTCCACCTGGGCCATGCGCGTCGCGCGCTGCTTGAGTTGCCGGATGGCCGGCGACTCGCCGAGGATGGATTCGAAGCCGCCGGCGCTGTAGTTCTGCAGGGCGCTCAGCCGCTCGCCGATGCGGTGCGGCGCGTGCAGCGTCAGCACCGCGCCGGCCACCGAGCCGCCGGGCTCGTGCAGCGCCACGCTGTCGACCATGAACGGCTCCCCGGCGATGTGCACCTCGCTGGGCGCCAGCCGGTAGCCCTTGGCCAGCAGCGTCTCGACCAGCGCCGCATCGCCGATGAGCTCCTTCAGCGACAGCCCGATCAGGCGCTGCTCCGGCAGCCCGCTGGCCGCCACCGCCGCCGCGTTGGCGACCACGATCGCGCCTTCTGCATCGACGGCCAGCACGGGGTCCTGCTGCGAGGCCAGCAAGGCGTCCAGGTACAGGCGCCGGCGCACGCCGGGTAGCATGGCCAGCACCTCCACCGTCTCGACACCCGTGACTTCCAGCAGCTCGCGGCGCAGCTGTTCCAGGCCCCCGGCGTCCAGCGCCGGGGCCTCGATGTAGAGATGCGGCGGCTCCACCTCCACCGCCGACACGTCGAGCGAGCGCTGCGCCAGCCTGAACAGGATTTCCTGCGCGATGCCGACCCGGTCGGCGAAGGAGACGTCGATGCGCATGGTCCGAAGCGTATTGAATTGAATACAGTGTATTGAATTCGCTACGAAGCAGCCAATCGATTGTTTTCAAATGGATTTTTCAAGAATGTGCGCAAATCGAAGGCGCTTGCCGTATCGATTTGCGTACAGGCACGGCGTCCGATGCGGACTCTCCGATCACAACCTATTGATTTCATTGGATTTTCCAAGTTGGCACGGCCGTTGCGAAAGGGGCATCAACGCGTCCCGCGGGGGCGCCTTTCTCTTCAGGACGGACGGCCATGCGTGTATTGGTGTTGGGCAGCGGTGTGATCGGGACTTCGGTGGCGTATTACCTCAGCCGCGCCGGCCATGAGGTGACGGTGGTGGACCGGCAGCCCGGGCCGGCGCTGGAAACCAGCTTCGCCAATGCCGGCGAGGTCTCGCCCGGCTACTCGTCGCCCTGGGCGGGCCCGGGCGTGCCGCTCAAGGCCATCAAGTGGTTGCTGATGCACCATCGCCCGCTCGTCATCAGGCCTTCGCTGGACCCGGCGCTGTGGCGCTGGATGCTGGCCATGCTGCGCAACTGCACCGATGACGCCTACCGCCTCAACAAGAGCCGCATGGTGCGCCTGGCCGAATACAGCCGCGACTGCCTGCGCGCGCTGCGGGCGGAAACCGGCATCCAGTACGACGACCGCGCCCAGGGCACGCTGCAGCTGTTCCGCACGCAGAAGCAGCTCGACGCCACGGCCTCCGACATCGAGATCCTCAAGCAGTACGGCGTGCCTTTCGAGCTGCTGGACCGTGCCGGTTTCGTGCAGGCCGAGCCCGGCTTGGCCGACACGCAGCACAAGTTCGTGGGCGCGCTGCGCCTGCCCGGCGATGAAACCGGCGACTGCTTCAAGTTCACGCAGGCGCTGGCGCGCATGGCCGAGGCGCAGGGCGCGAAGTTCCGCTTCGGCGTGGGCATCCACGGCCTGGAGCGCAGCGGCCACCGCATCACCGGCGTGCATACCGACGCAGGCGTGCTGCGTGCCGACCGCTACGTGGTGGCGCTGGGCAGCTACTCCACGAAGATGCTCCAGCCGCTGGGCATCGACGTGCCGGTCTACCCGGTCAAGGGCTACTCCATCACCTTGCCCATCACCGACGCCGCCGGGGCGCCGGAATCGACTGTCATGGACGAGACCCACAAGGTGGCGGTGACGCGGCTGGGCGACCGCATCCGCGTCGGCGGCACGGCGCAGCTCTCGGGCTTCGACCTGGGCCTGGCCGAGGCGCGCCGGCGCACGCTGGAGTTCGTGGTCAGCGACCTGTTCCCACGCGGCGGCGACGTGGCGCGTGCCGAGTTCTGGACGGGCCTGCGGCCGATGACGCCGGACGGCACGCCCATCGTCGGCGGCACCGACATCGACAACCTCTTCCTGAGCACCGGCCACGGCACGCTGGGCTGGACCATGGCCGCCGGCACCGGCCGTGTCATGGCCGACCTGCTCAGCGGCCGCGAGCCCGAGATCAGCATGGAAGGGATGACTGTTGCGCGCTACGGGCGCGGTGCCAAGTCCGTTCACCTGCCGGCCACGCAGCCGGCACTGGCGCGCAAGAGCTGAGCCCTTTCAAGCCGTCGTGCTCCGTGCACGGGCGCGCACCCGCGCAAGGCCCGGCAGCCTCCGGCTGCCCGGCCCGCCCGGGAAGGCCCGGCCTCCCCGGCTGGGCCTTCCGCTTCCCAACCGCTTCCACACATATCAATAGAGGAGACATCCCGTGGAAACCATTACCGCCGTCGTCACGGCCATCAACGACTTCGTCTGGGGTCCGCCGATGCTGGTGCTGATCCTGGGCACCGGCCTGTTCCTGCAGCTGCGCCTGAAGCTGATGCCCGTTCGCCGCATCGGCACCGGCTTCCTGATGGTCTGGCGCGGCCGGCGCCCGGCTGACGGTGCCGCGGGCGAGATCAGCCCCTACGCCGCGCTGATGACGGCGCTGGCGGCCACGGTGGGCATCGGCAACATCGCCGGCGTCGCCACGGCGATCGCCGTCGGCGGCCCGGGCGCCCTGTTCTGGATGTGGATGACGGCGCTGGTGGGCATGGCCACCAAGTACGCCGAGGTGCTGCTGGCGGTGCATTTCCGCGAGACCGACGACCACGGCGAGCAGGTCGGCGGTCCGATGTACGCCATCAAGAACGGCCTGGGCAAGCGCTGGCGCTGGCTGGGCGCGGCCTTCGCCGTCTTCGGCGGGCTGGCCGGCTTCGGCATCGGCAACATGGTGCAGTCCAACAGCATCGCCGAGGTGATGCAGTCGAGCTTCGGCATCTCGCCCTGGACCTCCGGCGTGGTGATGATGGTGCTCACCGGATTCGTGCTGCTGGGCGGCGTCAAGCGCATCGGCGCGGTGGCCGAGAAGCTCGTGCCGTTCATGTGCGTGGGCTACGTGGTGGTGTCGCTGACGGTGCTGGGCCTGTATGCCGACCAGATCCCGGCCGCGTTCGGGCTGATCTTCCACCATGCCTTCAACCCGACCGCGGCCACCGGCGGCTTCGCCGGCGCGGCGGTGATGATGGCGATGCGCTACGGCGTGGCGCGGGGCATCTTCTCCAACGAGGCGGGCCTGGGAACGGCCGGCATCGCGCAGGCCGCGGGCCGCTCGCGCCACGCCGCCGAATCGGGCCTGATCGGGATGATGGGCACCTTCATCGACACGCTCATCGTCTGCACGATGACCGGGCTGGTGCTCATCGTCACCGGCGCCTGGAACAGCGGGCTCAAGGGCGCGGTGCTGAGCTCCAGCGCCTTCGAGACCGCCCTGCCCGGCTTCGGCGCGCACTTCCTGGCCGTGGCGATCGTCATCTTTGCCTACACGACCATCCTGGGCTGGGCCTACTACGGCGAGAAGTGCTGGGAGTACCTGGCGGGCACCTCGGTGGAGAAGCCCTACCGGCTGGTGTGGACGGCCTTCGTGCTGGTGGGCGCGGTGACGCACCTGGACTTCGTGTGGCTGGTGTCCGACACGCTCAACGCGTTCATGGCCTTCCCGAACCTGGTGTCGCTGGTGCTGCTGGCGCCGGTGGTGCGCAGGGTGACGCAGGACTACTTCGAGCGCCAGGGCGTGCCCGCGCGCTTCACGGGCCGGACCGCGGGGTCGGCGCGATGAGCAGCCGCCCCTTCTGGCAGGACACGGCCGGCGCGATGCTGAGCATCGACCTGGGCGCCATCCGCGACAACTGGCGCCAGCTGCGCGGGCGCGCCGGCGGCGCCCGTTGCGCGGCGGTGCTCAAGGCCGATGCCTACGGGCTGGGCGCAACCCGGGTGGCGCCGGTGCTGGCCGACGCCGGCTGCCGCGACTTCTTCGTGGCGCACCTGGACGAGGCGCTGGCGCTCAAGCCCGTGCTGCCGGCCGGCGCGACGCTCATCGTGCTGCACGGCCCCACGCCCGGCGCCGAAGCCGAGTTCGTGGCGAACGGCGTGCTGCCAGTGCTCAACAGCCTCGCGCAGATCACCGCCTGGCGCGCGCTGGCGCAGCGGCTGGACCGCGAGCTGCCCGCTTTCGTGCAGGTGGACACCGGCATGGCGCGGCTGGGCCTGTCGGCCGAGGAACTGCGCGCCGTGGCCGGCGACGCGCAGGCCACGGCGGGCATTCGCGTGGCGGGCGTGATGAGCCACCTGACCTGCGCAGAAGACCAGGCGCACCCGGCCAACCGCACGCAGCTGGAGCGCTTCCTGGCCGCGCGGCGGCTGCTGCCCGCCGCGCCGGCCAGCCTGGCCAACTCTTCCGGCATCTTCCTGGGCGCGGATTACCACTTCGAGCTGGTGCGCCCTGGGGCCGCGCTGTACGGCGTGGCACCGGTGGCGGGTGCCGCCAACCCGATGCGGCCGGTGGTGCGGCTGCAGGGCAAGGTGATCCAGGCGCGCGAGATCGAGCCCGGCACGCCGGTGGGCTATGGCCACAGCTGGCACAGCAGCGGGCGCCGGGCGCGCATCGCGACGGTGGCGGTGGGCTATGCCGACGGCTGGCTGCGTTCCTTGAGCAACCGGGGCTGCGCCTGGGCGGGCGACGTGGCGCTGCCGCTGGTGGGCAAGGTGTCGATGGACACCATCACGCTGGACGCGAGCGCATTGCCCGACGGGGCGCTGCAGCCCGGCAGCCTGGTCGAGCTGATCGGCGAGCGGCAGGGCGTGGACGCCGTGGCCGCGCAGGCGGGCACCATCGGCTACGAGATCCTCACCAGCCTGGGTGCGCGCTATGCGCGGCGGTACGTGGGAGAGCTGGAGAAGTGAAAGCGAAGCGAGGCGCCCAAGGCTGAATCCAGAACGCCGCAGAGCCCGCCCGGACTTCGATTTCCCGGTCCGAACGGGCTCTTGGCGTTCAAGGGCGGCGCGGAAAACGTGTTACGCGCTGGCCCACCTTCGGCACTGCGCCTGCGACGCGAACCAGGCCGCGCCGCGCTCCAGGATGTCCGGCACCCAGTAGAGCGTCTGGATGCCCTGCCGCAGCGTGGGCAGGCCGTCGTCGCTGGGCGGCGCATCGTCGAAGCCCAGCACGATCTCCGGCATGCCCGGGTAGGGCCGGCGGTCGCGCAGCTTCAGCAGCTCCGCCGCGAGCATGGCGCGCAGCGCCGCCGGCCCGCCGCGCACGAGCAGGCGGATGCGTGAGGCGCCGACCGCCCAGGCCGCGATGAGCATGCCCTCGAAGCAGCGGTGCGGATTGCGCTCCAGCAGCATTCGGTCGGCCAGGCCGGCCGGCCCGGCCGCCGCGGCGCTCACCTCCATCGCCCGTGGCGTGGGCGCGCCGTGCACGCGCTCCCACTCCACGGCGGCCGGCCCGTGCACGCCGTGCAATCCGCTGTCACCCACGCTCTGCAGCACCATGTCGGACTCGATCTCGCCCGCGATGCAGCGCTTGAGGAGGCGGTAGCCCCCTCGGGCGAGATAGGCCGCATGGTCTGTCGCGCCCTGCGCTGCAGGCAATTGAAGACGAACGACGGGGCGCATGGTCGTGTCTCCGCCGCGGGCCTCAGACCACGCCGACGGCGTGGAACGTGGCGATCTTGTCGGCGTCGTAGCCCAGCTCGGCCAGCACCTCGTCGGTGTGTTCGCCCAGCAGCGGCGAGCCGGTGATCTCGGGCTGCAGGTCGGAGAACTTGATCGGGCTGCCCACGGTGAGGTACTTGCCGCGCTTCTTGTGCTCGACCTCGACGATGGAGCCGCTCTTGCGCAGGCTCTCGTCGTTGGCGATCTCCTTCATCGACAGCACCGGCGCGCATGGGATGTCGAACTTGCGCAGGATGTCCACGGCCTCGTACTTGGTCTTGTCCGAGAGCCACTCCTCGATGGTCTTGAAGATCTCGAAGATGTGCGGCTGGCGCGCGTCAGGCGTCTTGTAGGCCGGGTCATCGATCCACTCGGGACGGCCCAGCGCGCGGCAGATCGGCGGCCAGGCGTGGTCCTGCACCGTGAAGTAGATGTAGGCGTTGGGGTCGGTCTCCCAGCCCTTGCACTTGAGCACCCAGCCCGGCTGCCCGCCGCCGCCGGCGTTGCCGCCGCGCGGCACCACGTCGGTGAAGGTGCCGTGCGGGTATTGCGGGTACTCTTTGAGGTAGCCCACGCGCTCCAGGCGCTGCTGGTCGCGCAGCTTCACGCGGCACAGGTTGAGCACGGCGTCCTGCATCGACACGGCGACCTTCTGACCCTTGCCGGTCTGGTCACGGCCGCGCAGCGCGGTGAGGATGCCGATGGCCAGGTGCATGCCGGTGTTGGAGTCGCCCAGCGCGGCGGCGCTCACGGTGGGCGGGCCGTCCCAGAAGCCGGTGGTGGAGGCCGCGCCGCCGGCGCACTGCGCCACGTTCTCGTAGACCTTCAGGTCCGAGTAGTGGTGGCCGTCGCTGAAGCCCTTCACGGACGCCAGGATCATCCTCGGGTTCAGCTCCAGGATGCGCTCCCAGGTGAAGCCCATGCGGTCCAGCGCGCCGGGGCCGAAGTTCTCCACCATCACGTCCGAGCGGCGGATGAGCTTTTCCAGCACTTCCTTGCCTTCGGGCGTCTTGGTGTCCAGCGTCAGCGAGCGCTTGTTGCTGTTGAGCATGGTGAAGTAGAGCGCGTCGGCGTCGGGGATGTCGCGCAGCTGGTTGCGCGTGACATCGCCGGAGCCCGGGCGCTCGACCTTGATCACGTCGGCGCCGAACCACGCCAGCAGCTGCGTGCACGCAGGGCCGGCCTGCACGTGCGTGAAGTCGATGATGCGGATGCCGTCGAGAGGTTTCGTGGTCATGATTCGCTCCTTGACTATGGGTGCAGTGAGGTGTGTGAAGAGAAGCGGCTTACTTCTTGGTCGCCGCGCGGGTCGGATTCAGGTTGGTGATGCGGCCGCTCTCTGTGCCGGCCGTCTCGTCGATGACGGCGTTGATCAGCGTGGGCCGGCCGGAAGCAATGGCCTCGCGCATGGCGCGGCCCAGCTCATCGGGCGTCGCCACGGTGACGCCGTGGCCGCCGAAGGCGGTCATCATCAAGTCGTAGCGGGCGTTCTTGACGAACACCGTGGGTGCCGGGTCGGCGCCGCCGGACTGGTTCACGTCCGTGCCCTTGTAGACGCCGTTGTTGTTGAAGACAACGATGCACACCGGCAGCTCGTAGCGGCAGATGGTCTCGACCTCCATGCCGCTGAAGCCGAAGGCGCTGTCGCCCTCGATGGCGATGACGGGCTTGCCGGTGGTCACTGCCGCCGCGACGGCGAAGCCCATGCCGATGCCCATCACGCCCCAGGTGCCGACGTCCAGGCGCTTGCGGGGCTCGTACATGTCCACGATGCTGCGGGCGAAGTCCAGCGTGTTGGCGCCCTCGTTGACCACCATCGCGTCCGGGCGCTCCTGCACCACCTTGCGGATCACGCCCAGCGCGCTGTGGAAGTTCATCGGTCCCGTGGTGGGGGCTTCCAGCGTCTGCGCCATCTTGGACAGGTTCTTGTCCTTGCGCTGCGCGATGGCGCTGGTCCACTCCGACGGCGGCTTCTGCCAGCCGGCACCGACGCCTTCCAGCAGCGCCGAGACGCAGGAGCCGATGTCGCCGATCAGCGGCGCGCTGATGGGCACGTTGCTGTCGATCTCGGTGGGCGAGATGTCGATCTGGATGAACTTCTTGGGCTCGGCGCCCCAGGTCTTGCCCTTGCCGTGCGAGAGCAGCCAGTTCAGCCGTGCGCCCACCAGCATCACCACGTCGGCCTCGGCCAGCACGTAGGAGCGCGCCGCGGCGGCCGACTGCACGTGCGTGTCGGGCAGCAGGCCCTTGGCCATGGACATCGGCAGGTACGGGATGCCGGTGCGCTCGATCAGCTGGCGGATCTCGGCGTCGGCCTGGGCATAGGCCGCGCCCTTGCCCAGCAGGATCAGCGGCCGCTTGGCGCCCTTGAGCAGGTCCAGCGCGCGCGCCACGGTGTCGGGTGCGGGCAGCTGGCGCGGTGCCGGGTCGCGCACCTCCACCAGCGAGCGGCGGCCGGCCTCGGCCTCCATGGTCTGCGAGAACAGCTTGGCCGGCAGGTCCAGGTACACGCCGCCGGGACGGCCGGACACCGCGGCGCGGATGGCGCGCGCGATGCCGATGCCGATGTCCTGGGCGTGCAGCACGCGGAAAGCGGCCTTGCAGAAGGGCTTGGCGGCGTTGAGCTGGTCCATCTCCTCGTAGTCCCCCTGCTGCAGGTCCACGATCTCGCGCTCGCTGGAGCCGCTGATCAGGATCATCGGGAAGCAGTTGGTCGTGGCATTGGCCAGCGCGGTCAGGCCGTTGAGAAAGCCGGGCGCGGAGACGGTGAGGCAGATGCCCGGCTTCTGGGTCAGGAAGCCGGCGGCAGCCGCGGCGTGGCCGGCGTTCTGCTCGTGGCGGAAAGAGATGACGCGCAGGCCCTCGGCCTGGGCCAGGCGGGTCAGGTCGGTGATGGGGATGCCGGGCAGGCCGTAGATGGTGTCGATGCCGTTGAGCTTGAGCGCGTCGATGACGAGATGGAAGCCGTCGGTGAGCTGCTGCTCCTGCTCTTGCCCGCTGGGCGCTTCGTTCAGCTCCACCGCGCCGGTGGCCAGGGCTGCCACGCGGGTGGCCGGGGACTTTTCGCTGACGATAGACATTTGGTTCCTCGTGCTTCGATGGTGGCTGTGCGATGTCGCCGTGGATCTGGGATCAGGACCGGGCTTGTAGTGACTGTCGCCCGGTGTCCCGTTTTGTTCCATTGACTGCGGTCAATTTTCGAAAATTGAACGCATCGTTGTGGTTGCAACCTTCAGGGGTGGGTTGCGGCCCCGGATGCCGGGTTATCCCGGACATCCGTGGGCGCAGCCCTGCCCTTGCCGGACCGTGGAGGCCGGCGGATGGAGGCGTGGTGCCTGGGGCGTCAGGCCGCGCCGGCGTAGGACTTGGCGTCCTTGGCCTGCTGCGCTGCCCCGTCCTGGCGGGCCTGTTCGATGAACGTGCGGCGCATCGGGCGCAGCACGAACCAGGCCATCAACGCGGCCACGGCGTTCATCACGGCAGCCACGGTGAACACCGTCTCCCAGGTGCCGCTGGAGGTCACCAGCACGCTGGACAGCGGCACCAGCAGCGAGGCCGTGCCCTTGGCGGTGTAGAGCATGCCGGCATTGGAGGCGGCGAACTTGGAGCCGAAGGTGTCGGCGCAGGTGGAGGGGAACAGGCTGTAGATCTCACCCCAGGCAAAGAACACCAGGCCGGTGAGCAGCACGAAGGCCAGCGGGTTGTGGCCGAGCTGGTACAGGCCGTAGATGCTTGCGGCCTCGACGGCAAAGGCGACGAACATGGTCTGCTCGCGGCCGATCTTGTCCGAGACCCAGCCGAAGAACGGACGCGTCAGGCCATTGAGCACGCGGTCGATGGCCATGGCGAAAGTCAGCGCCGGCAGCGCCAGGCCCATGATGCTCACCGATACGTCGGCGATCTTGAAGTCCTTGGCGATCGGCGCGAGCTGCGCGGTGGCCATCAGGCCGCCGGCCGCCACCATCACGAACATCAGGTACATCACCCAGAACACCGGCTTGCGCAGCACCTCGGACGGCGCGTAGTCGCGGCGCGACTGCTGCAGCGTCGTGGCGGCCGTCTTCATGTGCTTCATGACCTTGTTCGGGTCCAGCAGCGCCAGCGCCGCCAGCATCACGATCGCGCCCTGGCCGATGCCGAAGTAGAAGAAGGCGTTCTCGTAGCCGCTGGACTTGATCATCGCCGTGATGGGCAGGATGGTCAGCGCCGAGCCCGCGCCAAAGCCCGCGGCCGTGATGCCCGCCGCCAGCCCTCGGCGGTCGGGGAACCACTTCAGCGCGTTGCCGACGCAGGTGCCGTACACGGCACCGGCGCCGATGCCGCTGACCGCCGCTGCGAAATACAGCATCGTCAGGGTGTCGGCATAGGAGTTCATGACCCAGCCCAGGCCGCACATCAGGCCGCCGCCCAGCACGACCGGCCGGGGGCCGAACTTGTCAACGAGGTAGCCCTCGACGGGTACCAGCCAGGTTTCGGTCAGGACGAAGATGGTGAAGGCGATCTGGATGGCTGCGCGGGACCAGCCGTACTTGTCGGAAATCGGGTTGACGAACAAGGTCCATCCGTATTGCAGGTTGGCGATCATCGCCATGCACAGGACGCCTATCAGCAGCTGTCCCCATCGGAACATCGGGCCGCGTGGAGTTTCGGCAGAGGCTACTGAAGCCTGGTGTTGCGGGTTCATGGGTTGCGCTCCTCGGTATTGGGGCCGTTGGTGGCGGGCCCAATGTCGGACGGGCACCCCTCAAAAACGATTGACTGCGGTCAATAACCGAGAAATCCGGATAAGCGCTTTCCCTAGGTTTCTAAGTGCCTCTTGAGAAGCTCCGGGAAGTGCCCGGGTCCGTCCTGCCGAGGTGCGAAATGAAGGCAATCAGAAGCTGATATTCGCTTCTGTGCAGCTGCTTTTCACGATGACGTTGCATCAGAAACGATCGACGCGGCAGGTTTTGATCGGGCGCCCTCTTGGTGGTTTCCCTGGATTTCAAAATCTTGATCGCTGTCAACGGCGAAGTCCAGGCGCGCCTCGGATAGTCCGCCACAACACAGGCCACCACGGGGACATCGCATGAACCACACCGATTCGTACGACCGGCAAGCCGTCGGTCGGGTCATCTCCGAACGCGGCCATCTGGACGGCCCGCTGATGCCGGTGCTGCACGGCGTGCAGGACGCGCTGGGCCACGTACCGGAGCAGGCCGTGGCGCAGATCGCCCAGGGGCTGAACCTGTCGCGCGCCGAGGTGCACGGCGTGCTGACCTACTACCACCACTTCCGCACCCAGCCGGCCAAGCGCCCGGTGCTGCAGGTGTGCCGCGCCGAGGCCTGCCGCAGCGTCGGGGGCGAGCAACTGCTGCGCCACGCGCACGCGGCGGGCGGGTGTGGCGTTGAAGCCGTGTACTGCCTGGGGCTGTGCGCCATGGCGCCGGCCGTGATGCTGGAAGGCCAGCCCTACGGGCGCATGACGGCTCAGCGGCTGGACGGCCTGCTCGACGACGTGGGAGGCGCACGATGAACGCGGCCACCGTCTACGTCTCCCGGGACGCGGCGGCGCTGGCCGCCGATGCCGACCTCGTCGCCGCCGCCATCGCGGCCCATGCCGAATGCGCCCGGGCGCCGGTGCGGATCGTGCGCAACGGCTCGCGCGGGCTGCTTTGGCTGGAGCCGCTGGTCGAAGTGCAGACGCCGCAAGGGCGCATCGCCTACGGCCCGGTGCGCGTGCAGGACGTTCGCTCGCTGTTCGAGGCGGGGTGGCTGCAAGGCGGCGCGCACCCGCTGCTGCTGGGCCCGGTGGAGGACATCGCCCAGTTCAAGGGCCAGCAGCGGCTGACCTTCGCGCGCTGCGGCCTGGACGATCCGCTGGCACCGGTGCCCTGGAACGGCCTGCGGGCTGCGCTGGCCATGGCGCCCGAAGCCATCGTGCAGCAAGTGCTCGACTCCGGCCTGCGCGGCCGCGGCGGCGCAGCCTTCCCGGCCGGCATCAAGTGGCGCACCGTGGCGCAGGCGTCCGCCGACCGCAAGTACGTCGTCTGCAACGCCGACGAGGGCGACTCGGGCACCTTCGCTGACCGCATGCTGATGGAGGGCGACCCGTACCTGCTGATCGAGGGCATGGCCATCGCCGCGCTGGCGGTGGGCGCCGGCAAGGGCTTCATCTACATCCGCTCGGAGTACCCGCATGCCATTGCGGCCTTCGAAGCGGCGCTGCGGGCCGCGCGCCAGGCCGGCGTGCTGGGCAGGGCGCTGCTGGGCACCGGCCCGGCCTTCGACATCGAGGTGCGCGTGGGTGGCGGCTCCTACGTCTGCGGCGAGGAGACCGCGATGCTGGAAAGCCTGGAGGGCAAGCGCGGCATCGTGCGCAGTAAACCGCCGCTGCCGGCCATCAGCGGGCTCTTCGGCCGCCCCACGGTCATCAACAACGTGCTGACCTTTGCCGCCGTGCCGACCATCCTGGAGCAGGGTGCGGCCTTCTACCGCGACTTCGGCGCCGGCCGCTCGCGCGGCACGCTGCCCTTCCAGCTGGCGGGCAACGTCAAGCATGGAGGGCTGTTCGAGCTGCCTTTCGGGCTGACGCTGCGCGAGCTGGTGTTCGACATCGGTGGCGGCACGGCCAGCGGCCGCCCGGTGAAGGCGATCCAGGTCGGCGGTCCGCTGGGCGCCTACGTGCCCGAGGCGCAATGGGACCTGCCGCTGGACTACGACGCCTATGCCGCGCAGGGCCTGGTGCTGGGCCACGGCGGCGTGGTGGTGCACGACGACACGGTGGACATGGCGCAGATGGCGCGCTTCGCCATGGAGTTCTGCGCGCTGGAGTCCTGCGGCAAGTGCACGCCCTGCCGCATCGGCTCCACCCGCGGCGTGGAGGTCATCGACCGTATCGTGTTCAACCACAACCGGCCGAAGCAGGTGCGGCTGCTGCGCGACCTGTGCGACACCATGCTGGCCGGCAGCCTGTGCGCCATGGGCGGCATGACGCCCTACCCCGTGCTGTCCGCGCTGAACCACTACCCGCAAGACTTCGGACTGCTCGGCGGCGACGAGCAGGCGGCCTGAACACGACTGAATACCCGGGAGCCAAGCGATGCCTTACGACGACACCGACTACGGCACGCCCAAGCGTGCCGCGGACCAGCAGGTCACGCTGGAGATCGACGGCCAGGCCGTCACCGTGCCCGCCGGCACCTCGCTGATGCGCGCAGCCATCGAGGCCGGCATTTCCGTGCCCAAGCTGTGCGCCACCGACAGCCTGGAGCCCTTCGGCTCCTGCCGGCTGTGCCTGGTGGAGATCGACGGCCGGCGCGGCTTCCCGGCCTCGTGCACCACGCCGGCCGAGGCCGGCATGAAGGTGCGCACGCAGAGCGACAAGCTCTCCAAGCTGCGCCACGACGTGATGGAGCTCTACATCTCCGACCACCCGCTGGACTGCCTCACCTGCGCCGCCAACGGCGACTGCGAGCTGCAGGACATGGCCGGCGCGGTCGGGCTGCGCAACGTGCGCTATGGGCTGGAGGGCAAGAACCACCTGGGCGCCGGCAAGGACGAGTCCAACCCGTACTTCAGCTACGACCCGAGCAAGTGCATCGTCTGCAACCGCTGCGTGCGCGCCTGCGAGGAGACGCAGGGCACCTTCGCCCTGACGATCTCCGGGCGCGGCTTCGACAGCCGCGTCTCGCCCGGCCAGGACCAGGCCTTCATGGACAGCGAATGCGTGAGCTGCGGCGCCTGCGTGCAGGCCTGCCCCACCGGGACGCTGCAGGACAAGAGCGTCGTCTCGCTGGGCATGCCCACCAAGAGCGTTGTCACCACCTGCGCCTACTGCGGCGTGGGCTGCGGCTTCAAAGCCGAGGTGAAGGGCGAGCAGGTGGTGCGCATGACGCCGTGGAAGGACGGCCAGGCCAACGACGGCCACTCCTGCGTCAAGGGCCGCTTCGCCTGGGGCTATGCCACGCACAAGGACCGCATCACCAAGCCCATGATCCGCGAGCGCATCACGGACCCGTGGCGCGAGGTGGGCTGGGATGAGGCCATCGCCCACGCGGCCGCCGGATTCAAGCGCATCCAGGCCGAGCACGGCCTCGACGCGGTGGGCGGCATCACCTCCTCGCGCTGCACCAACGAAGAGACGTACCTGGTGCAGAAGCTCATCCGCGCGGCCTTCGGCAACAACAACGTCGATACCTGCGCCCGCGTCTGCCACTCGCCCACGGGCTACGGCCTGGGGCAGACCTTCGGCACCTCGGCCGGCACGCAGACCTTCCGCTCGGTCGAGCAGTCGGACGTGATCATGGTCATCGGCGCCAACCCGACGGACGCGCACCCGGTGTTCGCCTCGCGCATGAAGAAGCGCATCCGCCAGGGCGCCCGGCTCATCGTGGTGGACCCGCGCCGCATCGACCTCGTGGCCTCGCCGCACGTCAAGGCCGACTACCACCTGCAGCTGCGCCCGGGCACCAACGTGGCGCTGGTCACGGCGCTGGCGCACGTGATCGTCACCGAGGGCCTGCTCGACGAGCTGTTCATCGCCGAGCGCTGTGACGATCGCAGCTTCCAGCAGTGGTGCGAGTTCGTGGCGCGGGCGGACAACTCGCCCGAGGCCACGGAGGCCGTCACCGGCGTGCCGGCGCAGGAGGTGCGCGGTGCGGCGCGGCTGTACGCTACCGGCGGCAACGCGGCCATCTACTACGGGCTGGGCGTCACCGAGCACGCCCAGGGCTCGACGATGGTGATGGGCATCGCCAACCTGGCGATGGCCACCGGCAACATCGGCCGCGACGGCGTGGGCGTGAACCCGCTGCGTGGGCAGAACAACGTGCAGGGCTCCTGCGACATGGGCAGCTTCCCGCACGAGCTGCCGGGCTACCGGCACGTGTCCGACGGCAGCGTGCGCGCCGACTTCGAGGCCGCCTGGGGCGTGACGCTGTCGGCCGAGCCGGGGCTGCGTATCCCGAACATGTTCGATGCCGCGCTGGAAGGCAGCTTCAAGGGGCTGTACGTGCAGGGCGAGGACATCGTGCAGTCCGACCCCGACACGCAGCACGTGACCGAGGCGCTGTCGCGGCTGGAATGCCTGGTGGTGCAGGACATCTTCCTGAACGAGACGGCCAAGTACGCGCACGTGTTCCTGCCCGGTTCCAGCTTCCTGGAGAAGGACGGCACCTTCACCAATGCCGAGCGCCGCATCTCGCGTGTGCGCAAGGTGATGAAGCCGCTGGGCGGCCTGGCCGACTGGGAGGTGACGCTCAAGCTGGCCGAGGCGCTGGGCTACCCGATGCACTACCGGCATCCCTCGGACGTCATGGACGAGATCGCGCTGCTCACGCCCAGCTTCCGCGGCGTGAGCTACGCCAAGCTGGAGCGGCTGGGCAGCGTGCAGTGGCCGTGCAACGAGGACACCGACGAGGCCGGCACGCCCACCATGCACGTCGACGGCTTCGTGCGCGGCAGGGGCCGCTTCATGGTCACGCAGTACGTCGCCACGCCGGAGAAGGTCACGAAGCGCTTCCCGCTGGTGCTCACCACCGGGCGCATCCTCAGCCAGTACAACGTCGGCGCCCAGACCCGGCGCACGCCCAACAACCGCTGGCATGACGAGGACCGGCTGGAGATCCACCCACACGACGCGGAAGAGCGCGGCATTGCCGAAGGCGACTGGGTGGGCATCGGCAGCCGTGCCGGCGAAACGGTGTTGCGCGCCCGCCTGAGCGAGCGCATGGCACCGGGCGTGGTCTACACCACCTTCCACTTCCCGGAATCGGGCGCCAACGTGATCACCACCGACAGCTCCGACTGGGCCACCAACTGCCCCGAGTACAAGGTGACGGCGGTGCAGGTCACCAAGGTCAGCCAGCCTTCGGAGTGGCAGCGCGGCTACACGTTGTTCAACCGCCACCAGCTCGACATGCTGGAGCGCCGGCGCGAGGGCGCCGAGGCCGGCGTGGAAGGGAAATGACCATGGACATCCTGCCCATGACGGCCCGCCCGGGCGCACGGCGCCTGCAGACCCTGCGCTGCCTGGGTGGCGTGCCGCGCGAGACCGGCGACGACGTGGCCGACGAGGTGCCGGTGGCGCTGCAGTACAACGGCCTGTCGCATGCGGTGATGCTGGCCACGCCGCTGGACCTGGAGGACTTCGCTTACGGCTTCTCGCTCAGCGAGGGCTTGGTCGACCGGGCCGAGGACCTGCGCGACGTCGAGGTCGAGGAGGTCGAACAGGGCATCGTGCTGCACGTCGAGATCGCCAGCCGCTGCCTGGCACGGCTGAAGGAGCGGCGGCGCACGCTGGCCGGGCGCACCGGCTGCGGGCTGTGCGGCCTGCAGAGCCTGGAGCAGGCGCTGCCGCGCTGCGAGCAGCGCGTGGCGCCCGTGAGGCTGGACGCCTCGGCGTTGTCGCGGGCGCTGGACGGCATGCGCTCGCGCCAGCTGCTGCAGTCGGCCACCGGCGCGACGCACGCGGCGGCCTGGTGCGGCATGGACGGTGAAGTCCTGCTGCTGCGCGAGGACGTGGGCCGGCACAACGCCCTGGACAAGCTGATCGGCGCGCTGGCGCGCCAGCAGGCCGATGCTCCGCAGGGCTTCTTTGCCGTGACCAGCCGCGCGAGCTACGAGATGGTCCAGAAGACCGTGCGGGCCGGCGTGGGGGCGCTCGCCGCCATCTCCGCCCCCACCGCGCTGGCCGTGAACACGGCGCAGGCGGCCGGCCTGTGCCTGATCGGCTTCGCGCGCGGCCTGGACTGGGTCGCCTACAGCGCCACCGAACGACTGACCATGGAGCGGCTTGCAGCATGAACACCGAACGCCTGATCCAGATGGCCAACAGCATCGGCGAGTTCTTCGCCGCGTGGCCCGATGCGGACGAAGCGCGCCGCGACCTCGCGGCCCACATCCAGCGCTACTGGGAGCCGCGCATGCGGCGCGGCCTCTACGAGCACATCCAGGTCGAACAGGGTGCGGGGCTGTCGGAGATCGTCCTGCAGGCACTCAGGCCGCACCGGGCCGAGGTGGGCTGAGCGGCGTCCAGCCTGCCCGCGAAGTCCGCCGGTCGCGGGCGGGACCACGGTGCCGATGCCACCCCTCAGCGGTATCAGGGACTCGGTCCCTGGGCTACAAGGAAGATGGTTGCCGGAAGCCACCATGAGGAGCTTCCGCAACCACCAAGGCCGCGTTGCGGCCTCGGTGCGAACCATCGCTTGCCCAAGGGAGAGACCACCATGCTCATCGGCGTACCCAAGGAGATCAAGGACCACGAGTACCGCGTCGGCCTGACGCCCTCCTCGGTGCGTGAGCTGGTGGCCGCGGGCCACCAGGTCCTGGTCGAGCACGACGCGGGATCGGGCATAGGCGCCGGCGACGCGGCCTACGGGCAGGCGGGAGCGCGGATCGGCACGGCCGAGGAGGTCTTCGCGGGCGCGGAGATGCTCGTCAAGGTCAAGGAGCCGCTGGCGCCGGAGCGGGCGCGCTTGCGGCCGGGCCAGGTGCTCTTCACGTACCTGCACCTGGCGGCGGATCTGCAGCAGTGCCGAGAGCTGCTCGACAGCGGTGCCATCTGCATCGCGTACGAGACGGTCACGGCGCCGGGCGGAGGCCTGCCCTTGCTGGCGCCGATGTCGGAGGTGGCCGGGCGCATGTCGGTACAGGCCGCCGCGCGTTGTCTGGAGCGCGCCCAGGGCGGCCGGGGCATGCTGCTGGGCGGCGTGCCGGGCGTGGCCGCCGCCAAGCTGGTGGTGCTCGGTGCCGGCGTGGTCGGCAGCAACGCCGCGCTCATGGCCGTGGGATCGGGGGCGCAGGTGGTGGTGATCGACCGCAGCCTGGAGGCGCTGCGCCGCATCGAGCAGCGCTTCGGCGCCCGCGTGCTGACCGTGTTTTCCAACCGCGACAACGTGGAGGCCCGCGTGCGCTCGGCGGACGCGGTGATAGGCGCCGTGCTGGTGCCCGGCGCGGCGGCGCCGCGGCTGGTGTCGCGCGAGCTGCTGGCAGGGATGCAGCCCGGGTCGGTGGTGGTTGACGTGGCCATCGACCAGGGCGGTTGCTTCGAGACCTCCAGGCCCACCACGCATACCGACCCGACCTACGTCGTCGACGGCGTCGTCCACTACTGCGTGACCAACATGCCCGGCGCCGTGCCGCTGACCTCGGCCCACGCGCTCAACCACGCCACGCTCCCCTGCGTGATGGCCCTGGCGGACAAGGGCTGGCAGCGGGCGCTGGGGGAGGACGTCCACCTGCTCCACGGCCTCAACGTCGCCGCCGGCAAGCTCACCTGCCGCCAGGTCGCCAGCAGCCTGGGGTTGCCTTATCAGCCGCCGCAGGGGCTGTTGGAAGACTGATCGGAAGCGCTGTTCGGGCTGGCGCGGCGGCTACCGTGGCCAGCCGCCGCGCCAGGCAAAGGCCACTGCTGACTGCGACAGGCATTCGGGGCCTCTATAACAACATACGCGAGACTCCAGACCACTTACTAGCTCCATCCCCGCCGCTTCAATTCACCTGCTTTGCCCTTCTCCTTCCTCACACCGGCGCGGGACCTTCAACCGAGGAAATGTTGAGCAAGATCAAACTGGTATGTTGTTTTTGGCTTGTCATTCGACCTTTCGGTCGAAGCTGAAACATTCCCCCGTTATGCCCGCAAAGGCGGACATCCACACAGGCCGGGATGCCGCCCGGTGTTCGTGGACACCCGCCCTCCCAACCCTCTCCAGCACCGGCTCGACCTCGTACGCCGCGGCCTCCGATACCACCGTGCCCATGGACACCCGCCAGATGCAAGCCGCCTCAGCGGCCGCTCGCAGACGCCCCTGACGCATAGAGGCGCCGAGCGCTTTCCAGGAGGCCTTCGAGCGCCGACGGATCGGTCAGCCGCTCGATCCACCATGCCAGCGCCTTGCCCTGCGCGCCCACGCGCCACGCGACGCTGAGTTTTTCAGGCTCGCGTTCGCGCTCCACGCGCTTGCGCACCAGCACGCCGGCATCGAGCAGCCCCTCGACGCACATGGCCGGCAGGTAGCCCACGCCGACGCCTTCGGCCTGCAGCCGCAGCTTCGCGCGCAGGTTCGGCACGGTGATCGTGCGCTGGCCGCTGAGCAGCCCGGCGCTGCGCACCGGCAACCGCCGCGCCGAATCGGCCACGGCCACCGCCCGGTGCGCGCGGACTTGCGCCTCGCTCAGCGGCTCGGCCGCCCGGGCCAAGGGATGGAACGGCGCCACGCAGAACCGGAACTCGACTTGCGCCACCTCCCGCGCCAGGTAGCCGCCGCCGGCCGGCCCTGGGCCCACGGCCAGCGCCAGATCGCTGCGCACGTCGAGCAGGGACTCCCAGGTGCCGGTGATGGCCTCCTCCACGACGCGCAGCCGCGTGGCGTCGGCCGCCTCGTGGAAGGCGGCGATGGCCGGCGCCAGCGTCTCCGTGGGGATCAACCCGTCCAGCGCCAGCTGCAGGCTGCTCTCCCAGCCCGAGGCCACGCGCTGCACCCGGCACTCCAGGTCGGCCGCTGCCTGCAGCAGCAGCCGGCCTTCGCGCAGCAGCTCGCGCCCCGCCTCGGTGATCTCGATACGCGGCCCGTTGCGGCGGAAGAGCGAGACCTTCAGGTCCTCCTCGATCTTCGCCACTGTGTAGGAGATGGTGGACGGCACCTTGTGCAGTTCCTCCCCGGCGGCGCTGAAGGAGCCGCGGCGGTCGATGGCGTCGATCAGTTCCAGGCTCTCCAGCGTCAGCTTGCCCATGGCATTCCTTTTTCGATGGCATCGATCATAAGCGTCGAAAACACTCGCACCGTGGTTTGACTTGGCTCAACACAATGACGCCATGCCGCTGAGAAACGGCATCCAAAGCTGAATCGAAACCATCGAAAGAAAGGACCCGCCATGATCACGCTGCGCAAGTCTTCCGACCGGGGCCACGCCAACCACGGCTGGCTCGACAGCCACCACAGCTTCTCCTTTGCCGACTACTACGACCCGGCGCACATGGGCTTCGGCAACCTGCGCGTCATCAACGAGGACCGCGTCGCCGCCGGCCAGGGCTTCGGCACGCACGGCCACCGCGACATGGAAATCGTGAGCTACGTGCTCGACGGGGAGCTGGCGCACCAGGACAGCATGGGCAACGGCCGCGCGGGCGGCGCCAGCGGCGTCATCCGCCCGGGCGACGTGCAGCGCATGAGCGCGGGCTCCGGCGTGCTGCACAGCGAGTTCAACCACGCCAAGGACCAGACCACCCACTTCCTGCAGATCTGGTTCCTCCCGCGCCAGCGCGGCATCGCGCCCGGCTACGAGCAGAAGCACTTCGACCCGGCGCAGCGCCGCGGCCGGCTCGTGCCCGTCGTCTCCGGCCACGGTGCCGAGGGCGCGCTGTCGATGAACGCCGATGCGCAGATCGAGGCCGGGCTGTTCGACGGCGACGAGCGCGCCACCAAGGCGCTGGACCCGCAGCGCCTGGCCTACGTGCACGTCGCCCGCGGCGAGATCGAGGTCAACGGCCAGCGCCTGGGCGCCGGCGACGCCGCGATGCTCGACGGCGAGGCGCAGCTGGAGCTGAGCCACGGCCGCGGCGCGGAAGTGCTGGTGTTCGACCTCGCGCGCTGACCAGCGCCTTCATCCGCCCATTCACCCGTCTTCCAGGAGAACCGCCATGGATGCTTCGCTGAACAAGTTTCTCGTCCCCGCCGGCCGCGTGCTGCTGGCGCTGATCTTCGTCACCTCGGGCTTTGCCAAGCTCACGGGCCTGCAGGGCACCGCCGACTACATCGCCAGCGCGGGGCTGCCGCTGCCCTTGCTGCTGGCGCTGGGTGCGGGGCTGCTGGAGCTGGGTGGCGGCCTGGCGCTGGCGGTGGGCTTCAAGGCGCGCTGGGCGGCGCTGGCGCTGGGCGTCTTCACACTGGCGGCCGGCGTGCTGTTCCACGCCTACTGGTCCGCGCCGGCCGAGCAGGCCTACGTGCAGCAGCTCATGTTCATGAAGAACCTGGCCATCGCCGGCGGCCTGTTCCTGGCCGCCGCCTTCGGCGCCGGCTCAGTGAGCCTGGATGCGCGCCTGGCACGCGGCGACGCCCGCCCGGCCCGTGCCTGAGCGCGGTGCGGCGGTCACGGGATGTCGCCATCGAGGGAGATCCCGGGACTCGCCTTGAGGCCGGTCTCGTCGCACGCCTTGCACGGGACCCACGGCCCCCGGCCGCCACCGAGCCCCGGCCAGCCACCGGTACCCGTGCACGTCGGGCAGTCCCGCCCCTGGTCCTGCAACGTGGCCGTCAGCACCAGGCGCTGCTCCCACTCATCGTTGGTCATGCTTCATCCTTCAAAGTGGTTGACGCTGAACCGATGAAGCCGGCTCCCGCCGCCGTGGTCCGGCGTGGATGGCCGCCCTTCCCAGCCCGCGCCGGCAAAGATACGGGCAGCTTCCGGCGCCTGAGACTCGACTTCCGCAAGTCCTGGGACCCCAGCGAAGGGCTTGCGCCGGCTGAAGGTTTCCCTGACGAACCCAGCGCGGCGTAAAGGCACCCAGCCATGGCGCTCCACGCCGGCCCCGGGGGCACGGTCGCCAAGCCTTGGACACTGCACGGCGGCATGCCTGGCACCCCGGTTGCCTTGAGTGCCGGACCTTGGCTCCCACGGTGCGGCAAATGCAAGATTTCCTGCTCCTCACCGCTTTCGTCGGCCTGCTCGACATCCATTGGCGCACGCACCGGGCCTTCCGTCACTGGCTGGCCTGCCAGCCTGACGACGTGCGCAAGAAGATCCACGCCGCCATGGCCCGAAACCCGTTCTAGCTGGACAGCGGGCTTCCAGGGACAGGGTGCCAACGCCCGCACCCGCCATGGCCGCAGCGGCGGCAACCGATCTATTGCCTTTTTAGAGACGATCAGTCTAATATCCGGCCATGGAAGCCCAAGTCCAATCCCCTCGACGTCGCGGCAGGCCGCCGCGGCAGCGCGAAGACCTGATAGGAACGCGCGAGCTGCTGTTGCGCGCGGGGCTGGAGGTGCTTACCGAGAAAGGGTTCTCCGCGACCGGCATCGAAGAAATTCTTGGGCGCGCAGGAATTCCCAAAGGCTCCTTCTATCATTATTTCGCCAGCAAGGAAGACTTTGGCTTGAATTTGATAGAGCGCTACGGAGAATTCTTCGCTAGGAAAATCGATCGCCACCTTCGCAACTCGGCGCTTTCTCCTTTGAGGCGTTTACACGCCTTCATTGACGACGCGAAAACAGGCATGGCGCGTTTCGAATACCGGCGCGGTTGCCTGATCGGAAATCTTGGGCAGGAAATGGGGGCGCTGCCCGAGAGTTTCCGTACCCGGCTCAAAGAGACCTTTGAAGATTGGCAATCCCGTTTTTCCGCCTGCCTGGTCGAGGCTCAGGAAGCCGGGGAACTGGCGCGCGAGGCTGACGCCAAGAATCTGGCAGCCTTTTTCTGGATTGGCTGGGAAGGCGCTGTGCTGCGAGCCAAGCTGGAGCGAAGTGCTGCGCCTCTCGACGTCTTCGCCAAGTGTTTCTTCGCCAGCTTGCCATCAAGCTGAATTTTTTTGTTTTTTACTAGACGATCGGTCTAAAGTCCAAAGGAGAGCTGCATGTTCAAGGGAATCCTGATCGAAAAAGACGAATCGGGCTACCGCGCGTCCGTCAAGGAGATCGACGATGCGCAGTTGCCTGCGGGCGACGTGACGGTTCGCGTCAGCCACTCGACGCTCAACTACAAGGATGGCTTGGCCATTACCGGCAAAGGGCCGGTGGTGCGCAAATTCCCGATGGTTCCAGGCATTGATCTCGTGGGCGTCGTCGAGGAAAGCGCCCATGCGCAATACAAGGCCGGCGATCGTGTACTGCTGAATGGCTGGGGTGTCGGAGAGGTTCACTGGGGTGGCTTGGCGCAGAAAGCGCGCCTCAATGGCGATTGGCTGATTCCCTTGCCCGCCGGCTTCACGCCACAGCAGGCGATGGCGATCGGAACCGCCGGATATACCGCCATGTTGTGCGTGCTTGCGCTGGAAAAGCACGGGGTCAGGCCCGCCGATGGTGAGATTCTGGTCACCGGCGCTGCGGGCGGTGTAGGCAGCGTCGCCGTGGCGGTGCTGTCGAAACTGGGGTACTCGGTGGTGGCCGTCACGGGACGCCCGCAGGACAGCGAATACTTAAAATACCTCGGGGCGGCGGAAGTGCTGGAGCGCTCGCAGTTTTCCGCCCCCGGTAAACCATTGGGCAAGGAACGCTGGGCCGGTGCCGTGGAAGTCGCCGGCAGCCACGTTCTCGCCAATGTTTGCGCCACGACCAAGTACCGGGGCGTGGTGACTGCCTGCGGCCTGGCGGCCGGCATGGACTTTCCCGCCACCGTCGCGCCGTTCATCCTGCGCGGCGTCACCTTGGCCGGGATCGACAGCGTGATGTGTCCGCGCGCCGACCGGCTGCTGGCGTGGCAGCGCCTGGAAACCGATCTGGATATCGAGAAGCTCGGCAACATCGGCCAGGAAGTTGGACTGGACGAGGCCATTCCCCTTGCCAGCCGTCTGCTGAATGGCGAAGTGCGCGGCCGCATCGTCGTGGATGTCAATCGCTGACAAAATACCGGCAGCAGTTCGCAAAACCAGTTTTTCACATGAAGGAGAGGGGCATGACGCAAGCAAATCCAGCCGCAGTGAGCCGTTTTCCCGTCCCTGAGCTGGTAGACATGCCGGAGGACATTCGGGAACGAATCCTGGCCGTCCAGGAAAAATCTGGCTTCATTCCCAATGTTTTCCTGGCCCTCGCCCACAGGCCCGATGAGTTCCGCGCTTTCTTCGCCTATCACGACGCGCTGATGGACAAGCCCGGCAACCTGTCCAAGGCGGAGCGGGAAATGATCGTCGTGGCCACCAGCAATGCCAATCAATGCCAGTATTGCGTGATCGCGCACGGGGCCATACTGCGTATCCGCGCCAAGAACCCGCTCATTGCCGATCAGGTCGCGACGAACTACCGCAAGGCCGACATCACCAACCGCCAGAAGGCCATGCTGGATTTTGCGATGAAGGTTTCTCAAGCCGCCCATCTGGTGGGCGAACCAGATTTCGAAGCGCTCAAGGCCCATGGATTCTCCGAGGACGACATCTGGGACATCGCCGGCATTTCGGCCTTCTTCGGCATGTCCAACCGGCTTGCCAATGTGACGAGCATGCGCCCCAACGCCGAGTTCTACGCATTGGGCCGCTGAGGCGGGGCGCGCGGCATGGTGGCCGCGACGCTTCCGCCGAGGCACGCCCGCTCGGCGCTTCACCCGCGCCAAGACCTGAGCCTCCAGCAGGAGAGCAACGAAAGCCCGTAGCCGCGGCGGGCCCCGGTCTCCCGCTGGCCGGTGCGATCATGTCGTGCCGCGAAGCGCGCCCGGGGCACTCCGATGACGGACATCTTCATCAGCTACCGCCGGCAGGACTGTCCCGCTGCCACCGGGCGGATTGCCGACAGGCTGCACACCGAGTTCGGCGCCGATCGGGTGTTCCTCGACACCAGCGACATCGTGCCCGGTGCCGACTTCGTCCAGACACTGGTGCGCGCACTGGAGAGCGCCACGGTGGTGCTGGTGCTGGTAGGCCCCGGGTGGTTGCGTGCGGCAACGGACGGCAGCCGCCGCCTGGATGATCCGGACGACTTCGTGCGGCGCGAGATCGAGCTGGCGTTGGCCCACGGCAGGCCGGTGATCCCGGTGCTGCTGGAAGGCGCGCGCATGCCCGGGCCGCAAGAACTTCCGCCTTCGATCCGGGACTTCGCGAACTGCCAGGCCGTGGCGCTGGCCAACGACCGCTGGGACGCCGACACGGCCACGCTCATCGGCGTGCTCGCGTCGCGGTACGGGCTCGTCCGAATCGGCCCTCACGCACAGCGCATGCCGTGGTGGCGCTGGCCGGCCCCCCTACTGACGGACCTCGCGGAACTGCTGGTCCATCCCCGCGCCCTGATCCTTCGGCGCATGGGCGGCGCCATGGACGCGGGCAGCGACCCGGCACTGCTGCGCGCGCTGGGCATGCTGCTGCTGTGCCTGACGCTGGGCAACCTGCTGCTCGGCATGGTGCTGGATCGGCCGCTGGGCCGGTGGCTGGCCGCCGGCATCACCCTTGGGCTGCTGATGGCCGCGGCGCTTTCGGGCTTGCTGGCCCTGGCGTGGCGCATGGTGCGGCGCGCTCCCGGCTGGCGCCGCGTCACGGCGCCGTTCGCCTACGTCTACGGCGGGGCGTGGCTCTATTTCTGCGCGGGCGCGTTCGTCATCCTCCTCGGCGTCCAGGTGGTGCAGCCGGATGTCTTCGACCGGATGTTCGATCAGATGCAGCGCGGCAGCGACGCCTTGCCCACCGCGGGCGCCCTGATCGCGAACGTCACGCGGGGTCCGGCGTTGGCCGCGAACATCCTTGGTAATGCATTCTGGGTGGCCGGCGCGGTCTGGTGCGTGCGGGCCTGGGCGGTGTTTCGCATCACCCTGGGCACCGGGCGATTGGCGGCCGCGGCTGCATGCCTGCTTTGGATGGCGCTGCTGGCCGCGCTGTGCGCGCTGGCATGGTGGGCAGCGGCGTAGCGCCCCCGCCGCTGATGCGACAAGGCATGGGCACTTGCGCAGGAGCAGGATGCGCGGCTTTGCCTTGAGGCGCAGGGCGCGGCGAAAAGAGATTACCTTGGAGGTCATTGGCCGGGACGGCATGACTTTGGAAACTGCCCATGCCGTGCAGCCCATCCAGTGAGCAGCACGGTGCAACCGGACCCCCGCCCTAGGAGACCAGCCATGCCTCACGAAAATGCTCTTGACCCGGCCGAAGTGGCCGCGCAGTACGTCGCCGTCTGGAACGACACCAACCCCGCCAGCCGCCGCGCCGGCATCGAGCGCCTGTTCACGGCGCAGGCGCGTTACGCCGATCCCTTGGTGGCATCGGCCGGGCATGACGGGCTCGACGCCATGATTGCCGCCGTCCAGGAGCGCTTCACCGGGCTGCGCTTCGAGGTGTCGGGCCGGCAGGACGCGCACCACGACGTGGTGCGCTTCTCATGGTCGCTGGGTGCGCCCGGCGCCGAGCCGCTGGCGTGCGGCACCGACATCGCGTCGATGGCTCCCGACGGCCGCATCGATGCGGTCACCGGCTTCCTGGACAAGATGCCGTCCTGACATTCCCTTGACAGCGACACCGCATGGATGCCCAGACCAGCAGCCTCGCAGGCCACGGCAACAGCCGGTACTTCGTCAACTTTGCGGCTGCGCTGCGCTACTGGCGCCACAAGCGCGGCATCAGCCAGTTGCGGCTGTCGGTGGACAGCGGCATCTCGCAAAGGCACCTGAGCTTCCTGGAAAGCGGCCGCTCGCAACCCAGCCGAGAGATGGTGCTCAAGCTCGGCATCGTGCTGGACGTGCCGCTGCGCGAGCGCAACGTCATGCTGCTGGCGGCCGGCTACGCGCCGGCCTACCAGGAGCGAAGCCTGTCCGATCCCGAGCTCGCCTCGGTCAAGCAGGCACTGGACTTCATGCTGGCGCAGCAGGCGCCCTACCCCGCCCTGGTGGTGGACCGCCTGTGGAACCTCGTGATGGCCAACGGCCCTGCCTCGATGCTCATGCGCTGGCTGCTCGACGTGCCCGAGCCGGCCCCGCTGTCTGGCACCGGAATCAACGTGCTGAGGCTGATGCTCGATCCGCTGATGGTGCGCCGGTACCTGCTCAACTGGCAGGAGGTCGGGGCCGACCTGCTGCACTGGATCCAGCGCGAGGCGCTCGGCGACGGCCTCGGCAGCGAGGCGGCCACGTTGCTGGCCGAGCTGCTGGCCCTGCCGGGCGTCGCCTGTGCGGTGCCGACGGCCAACCTCGATGCCCGCGCGCTGCCGTTCCTGCCAATGCAACTGCACAAGGACGGCATCGAGCTGAGGCTGTTCACCACGATCGCCACGCTGGGCACGCCGCACGACGTGACCGTGCACGAGCTGCGGGTGGAGAGCTTCTTTCCAGCGGACGACGCCACGGCGCGGTGGTTCCAGCAGCGCTCCGCTCGTACTCCGGACACTTGAAACCGCCGGATAGGGCACGTGCCGGCGCCGGTAATCTTGGGCAAGCCGCCCATCGCAGTCTGCGTGCCGGCAACCGCGCGACGCTGCGCCGGCGCGGTTTCGCCGGGCTGGTTCCGGGCTGGGAGCAGCGCGCTGCGCGCACAGGGTGCGCCAGCGCATGGCCTGACCGGCTGCGCTTGACGGCTGGATGCTGGTGCGCCTGGCCGGACTCGAACCGGCACGGGTTTCCCCACTGCCCCCTCAAGACAGCGCGTCTACCAATTTCGCCACAGGCGCGTGGGCCGGCCCGAAGCCGGCGGCTTGGATCGTGGCAGCGGCCCCTGTTGAAGCGCAGCCGCCCGACCAAACCGCCAATGATACCTGAAGACGCCGATGCCGTTGAGGCCGCACCGGTAGCGGCGTCGGTTCGCGCACCGGACCCCAGGCGCTGAGATGCCTGCTCACCGGCGCGTCAAGGCGCAACTGTACTTGCCCGGCGTGGTGGCGATGGCCCGGGCCGGCCTGGCGCGGAAGTGCCCAGGAGCCGGCACAAGCAAGGGCCTGCGTGGCTTTACGCTTGAGAAATCGCAAGCCCTGCGTCGACACGCCGCGTAGCCTCTTCGCATGGGTGACTGGAGCCTGCTCGCGACGTCCCGTCGAAGGTCCAAGGGACTGGTGCCCGCGGCTGTAGCAAGCACGACGCAGCGTTGAGGCAGCATGCATCCTCCAGGCGCCCTACTGACGGACATCTACCAGCTGACGGGGTTCCAGGCTTGTCTGGGCGAACCCATCCTGCGGGTGAGCGCGCCGCTGCCGCAGGCCCAGCTGGTGGAAAGCCGGCTGCTCGACATCGTGCGTTTCCAGCCGCTGACTGAGGCGTCGGTACCCGAATTCAGCGCGCGCGTGTCTCCTGGGCTGCACGCGCTGGCAGCGCAGCTGGACGCACGGCCGCACTGATTCCAGTTCTGTTTTAAGAGTGAAGTAAATCCCGTTCGGGCTGAGCCTGTCGAAGCCCCCGGCGCAGCTGGCCCACAGGCCCTTCGACAAGCTCAGGGCGAACGGTGATCTTTCACTGACGACTTGGACTTGGAATGAAGCCCCGGTTTTGAGACTCGGCTTGACTTTCTGCGGGTTGCCAAGGCCCGTCAACGATGCACGCTGTAGGCCATGGACACTGCCCCCGACCCCATTGCGGCATCCGCCGCCGATGCCCTGCCCGGCCAACCTGGCCCACAAGGCGAATGCACCGGCCTGCAGGAAAGCCAGGCCCGCGAACGCCTGGCCGAGCAGGGACCCAACGAGCTGCAGGCGTCAAAGCGGCATTCGCTGGTACGACGCTTCATCGGGCGGCTGGCCAATCCGCTGCTGCTTGTACTGCTGGTCGCGTCCGCGATCGCGGCCTTCACGGGCGATGCGCTGAGCTTCGGCCTCGTGGCGGCGGTGATCACCGCCAGCGTCGTGCTGGACCTGGTACAGGAACAGCGCGCAGACCGCACCATCGAGTCCCTGCAGCAGGCCGTGGCGCTTCGCGTGCGTGTGCGGCGCGACGGCCAGACCGTGGAGCGCCCGGTGCGCGAGCTGGTGCCAGGCGATGTCGTGGAACTGGCCGCCGGCAGTCTGGTGCCTGCGGACGGCACGGTGCTGCAGGCCACCGACTTCTTCGTCAACCAGGCGCTGCTCACTGGCGAGGCCGTACCGGTAGAGAAGCACGCCGCGCGCTCCGGGGCCCAGGCACAGGGCGATGGGGATGAAGCGGCGACGGCACTGCAGTCGCCGCACGTGCTCTACATGGGCAGCTCGGTGGTGTCCGGCTCGGCGCTCATGCGCGTGGACGCCACCGGGGGGCGCACCGAGTTCGGCCGCATGGCTGCGAGCCTGCAGCGCCCGGCCCCGCCGACCGAGTTCGAACGCGGGACACGGCTCTTCGGCATGATGCTCACGCGCGCGACCGTGGCGCTGGTGCTGGCGGTGCTGCTGCTCAACGTGCTGTACCAGCGTCCGCTGCTGGAGTCTTTCCTGTTCGCGGTGGCGCTGGCCGTGGGCCTGACGCCGGAGCTGCTGCCCATGATCGTGTCGGTCACGCTGGCACGCGGCGCACTGCGGCTGGCCCGGGAGCGCGTGGTGGTGCGCCGGCTCTCGGCCATCCAGGACCTGGGCGCCATGGACACCCTCTGTACCGACAAGACCGGCACGCTCACCGAGGCCGCGCTGCGGCTGGAGCGGGCCGTCGATGCGCAGGGACAGCCCTGCGAGGCGGTGTTCGAGCTGGCGTGGCTCAACAGCCGTTTCGAAAGCGGCGTGCGCTCGGTGCTGGACGACGCCATCCTCGCGTACCGCACGCCCGACGCGGAGGGTTGGCGCAAGCTCGACGAGGTGCCTTTCGACTTCGAGCGCCGCCGCGTCTCGGTGCTGTTGCAGCGCGGGAGCGAGCAGCTGCTCATCTGCAAGGGCGCGCCGGAGGACGTGCTGCGCCTGAGCGTGGCCTGGGACGATGGCCAGGGCGAGCAGGCGCTGGACGAGGCCGCGCGCGCGCACATCGCCGCGCTGTTCGAAGCGCACAGCGCACAAGGCCTGCGGCTGCTGGCGGTGGCCAGGCGGCGCGTGCAAGCAGGCACGGTGGACGTGTCGGCCGCGGACGAGCACGACTTCGTGTTCACGGGCTTCATCGCCTTCGCCGACCCGCCCAAGGCGACCACCGCCTCCGCGCTGCGCGAGCTGCGCGCGCATGGCATCGCGCTCAAGATCATCACCGGCGACAACGAACTGGTCACGCGCCACCTGTGCCAGTCCTTGGGGCTGAAGGTGCGCGGCGTGCTGAGTGGCGAGCAGATCGCCCGGCTGGACGACCACGGCCTGCGCGCGGCCGTGGCGCGCAACGACCTCTTCTGCCGCGTCACGCCCGAGCAGAAGAACCGCATCGTGCTGGCGCTCAAGGCACGCGGCCACGTGGTGGGCTACCTGGGCGACGGCGCCAACGACGCCGCGCCGCTGCATTCGGCCGACGTCGGCATCTCGGTGGACGGTGCGGTGGACGTGGCGCGCCAGGCAGCCGACCTGGTGCTGCTGGAGCACGACCTGCACGTGCTCCAGCAGGGCGTGCGCGAGGGCCGGCGCACGGTGCTCAACGTGGACAAGTACCTCTTCATGGCCACGAGCTCCAACTTCGGCAACATGGTCAGCATGGCTGTCGCGGCGCTGTGGCTGCCCTTCCTGCCCATGCGGCCGGCGCAGATCCTGCTCAACAACCTGCTGTACGACCTGTCGGAGCTGGCATTGCCCACGGACCGCGTGCACGAGGCCGAGATGCTCAAGCCGAGGCGCTGGGACATCGCCCGCATACGCCGCTTCATGCTGTGGTTCGGGCCGCTGAGCTCGCTGTTCGACCTGGCCGCCTTTGCCTTGCTCTATGGCGTGATGCGCAGCACGGAGGCGGTGTTCCAGAGCGCGTGGTTCGCGCAGTCCATGGCGACGCAGGTGCTGGTGGTCTTCATCATCCGCACGCCGAGCCCGGCATGGCGCGACCGGCCCTCGCCCTGGGTCGTTGCGGCCAGCCTGGGCGTGGCGGCACTGGCGCTGTCGTTGCCCTACCTGCCGCTGGGCCGGGCCTTCGGGTTCGAACCGCTGCCCGCCGTGGCGCTGGCCCTGGTGGGCGGGCTCACCGCCACCTACCTGGTGGCGGCCGAGGGTCTCAAGCGCTGGTTCTACCGGCCCCGCCACCACGGCCGCGCGGTACGGCGGTCCAGGCCCCTGCTGCCTCGTTGACGCTTGCGCCCGCGGCGCTGGGCGCCTCAGCGTGCCGCTTGCCGCGCACGCGTGTCGAGATAGCGGTAGAGCTGCGCGACGCCCGAGCGCACGGTCGGGTTGTCCTGCCAGGCCGGCATGGCGTTGCCATCGGAGCGTGGCTGCACGACGCTGTCCAGCAAGGCCTGGCGCGCGGCTTGCGGGTCCGCAGCCTCGGTGGCCCCGATGGTCCAGGCATAGCGGCGCAACACGGCTTCGGTGAACCTCGCCTCGCTCATGCCGCCCACCCGCTGCAGCAGGCTGGGCGCGCGCGCCGTCCCCGCCGCGTCCTCGCCGTGGCAGCGGGCACAGTGCGCCTGGAACAGCTGCTGCCCCCAGGCGAGGTCCGCCGGCGTCGATGAGGGTCGTTCGGCCGGCGCCGCAGGCGCGCTCAACGCCTGCACGGCGGCACAGAGCACGGCGGCGCCCACCAGCCGCGCAGGTTTTGCAGGGTTCATGGCCATGGGACCTTTCGCTTTCGTTGCAGGCCATGCCGCGGGGACGGCACGGCAGCGGCGTCAATGCGCCATCAGCACGGGCAGCGTCATGGACGCCAGCACCGTGCGCGTGGCGCCGCCCAGCAGCAGCTCACGCGCCCGGGTATGGCCGTAGCAACCCATCACCAGCAGGTCCGCGTTCAGGTCAACCGCGCGCGCGAGCAACTCCTCACCCACCTGGCCTTCGTCCGCCTCTTCACGGGAACAGGCCGCTTCGATGCCGTGGCGCAGCAGGAACGGACGGACCTCCTCGGGATCACAGTCCCAGCCCGACACGTGGACGGCAGCGCCCGGCTGCAACAGGGGCAGCACCGCGGACAGCGCGCGGGCCGCCTCGCGAGTGGGCTTCCAGGCGATCAGCACGCGGTGGCCCACGTCGCCGAAGTGGCCTGCCCTGGGCAGGACCAGCACGGGCCTGCCGCTGTCCACGACGACCGACGGCACGAAGTCCGGCGGCACTCCGGCGCCCGCAGGATCGCTGCCGTCGTACTGGCCCAGCACCACCAAGTCGTGATGGAAGGCCTCGCGCACGAAGCCGGGATACAGCGCGCGCAACGGACTCAGTTCCGCCCAGCGCACGTGAGCCCCATCGCCTTGCACGGCTTCGACCAGCGCGCGCGCCATGTCGCGGCGCTGGCAGTCAACCTCCAGCATGTCCGGCATGAAAGCGCCCGTGTCCGGAAACGGCAGCGCGACCTCCAGCACGGCGGGCGTGACGGCATACAGCGCCTGCACCGCCGCGTCCAGGCGCCGTGCCAGCGTTCGGGCCAGCTCCAGCCGCATGCGGCTGCGCGGCAGTGCATCGACGTGCACCAGAATGGAAGCCACGAGACTCATCCACTTCTCCTTGCCGCGCACTTCGCGTGGCGGGGCATTGTCCGGCTCCACAGGCCGCACGGCCCGTGCGTGCCTGCTGTCCACTCGGCATCACTCGATGGCGATGCGGCGGCGGCGTGCGCCTTCGCGCTTGGGCAGCGTGAGCTTGAGCACGCCATCTTCCAGCTTGGCCGCGACACCCGCTTCATCGATCTCGCTGGGCAGCGTGAAGCTGCGCGAGACGCTGCCGCGATAGGTCTCGCGCATGAGCACGCGCGCCTTGTCCTTCGGGTCCTTCTCCTCGACGTCCAGGCGGATGTCGCCCATGCCCATGATCTCGGAGCCCTGGGCCATCGAGGGCAGCAGGCGGCGGAATTCGGAAAACAGGTCGTCGAAGCGCGAAAGCGGCGTCAGGGCAGTCATTGAGATCTCCTTTCCATGGGGGGCCTTCCAGGATGCGGTTGCAACCATGTCCCGCGGATCTCCTTGCGCCATCATGGGTTTCCGCAGCGCAGGACCGATCCAATCTAGGCCGGCCGGCGCCGCATGGCTTGCGACAGATCAATTCCGGGGAACGCACGCGAGGAATTCCCATGCAGCCATGGGCATGCGCTGAACACGGTTGCTGCTGGGCAGCGATGCGCAACCTGTCTTCGGGCAGGTCCAGCCAGACGGGCTTGGGGCCGGAGCCCCTCCCGCACACGGGATCTGCCGCATTTGCGAAATCTCAATGGGCGCGCCGCTCGAAGCGTGACCATGGCGCAACCGGCCGCCCGACACGGCCGAGCTTGGAGGAATGCGATGTACTCCAGAATCCTCGTCCCTCTGGACGGCAGCGACACCGCGGCACAGGGCCTGCGCGAAGCCATCGCCCTGGCGCGGGAGCTGAAGTCCACCGTGGTGCTGCTGCACGTGGTCAACGAGTTCCCGATGCTGGTGGACATGGCCGCCGTGAGCAGCGTCACCGAAATCCACGAAGGCCTCATCCAGTTCGGCAACGAGTTGCTGTCCAAGGCCAGCCGCGACGCCACGGCGGCCAGCGTGCCGTGCGAAACCCTGTTGCACGAGATGGTTTCCGGTCGTGTTGGAGACGTGATTGCCGAGCAGGCGCGGGCACGCGATTGCCGGCTCATCGTGATGGGCACACACGGCCGCCGCGGCGTCAGTCGCCTGGTCATGGGCAGCGATGCCGAGATCACGGTGCGCTGCGCACCGGTGCCCGTGTTGCTGGTGCGGCAGCAGGACGCATCGGCCTGACACGGTCCTGGCCAGGCACCAAACAGGCGTGAAGGAATGTCCGGGCGCCGGCGCACTGCCGGGCCGCGGTGCAGAGCAGGCCGGTCCGAAACCGAGATCCGTCGTCCGCTGTCCGTACGCGCACATTCATCGAGGAGAGGCTCATGAAAACCGATGCCGAGCTGAAGCAGGACGTGCAGGACGAGTTGAACTGGGATCCGGCCGTGGATGCCACCGCCATCGGCGTGGCCGTGGAAGGCGGCGTGGTCACGCTCTCCGGACACCTGCAGACCTACGCCCAGAAATGGGCCGTGCAGAAGGCACTGCAGCGCGTGGCCGGGGTCAAGGCCTATGCGCTGGAGCTGGACGTGCTCCTGGCGCCCAACCACCGGCGCAGCGACACCGAGATCGCCCAGTGTGCCCAGACCGCATTGGGCCAGCTCGCCGTGCTGCCCGACGACGCCGTGCAGCTCATGGTGGACAAGGGCTGGGTCACCGTGGAGGGCGAAGTGGATTGGGAGTTTCAGCGCCGCCTGGTGGAAAAGACCATCAGCCACCTCAAGGGCGTCGTGGGCGTGTCCAACGACATCTCGCTCAAGCATCACGCCATGCCGCCGGATCTGGCCGACCGCATCCGGCACGCGCTGTTGCGTCAAGCCGAGCGCGAGGCGCTTCGCATCAAGGTGCAAGCCCACTCCAACGGCACCGTGACGCTCATAGGCACGGTGCACTCCTGGCACGAACGCTGCGCGGCAGAAGGCACGGTACGCGCGGCGCCGGGCGTGCGCTGGGTGGTGAACCGGATCCAGATTGAGGAGGGGGCCCGGGAGTGAAGCGAAGCCGCCGACGGGCGCGGGCCGCCCGTCGGCAGTCCTTCCGGCAGCTGCGCGCGCGGCGCGCCTACCAGTGGCGCACGCGGCCCGTGTCCATGTGCACGAATTGTTCCCTCGGGTAAAAGCCCACGCCGCCTGCGCGCAATGACAGCGCCGCATCGCGCAACTCGCCCAGCGGCACGCCGGGCAGGCGCACGTCAATCGCTCGCCCGTCCATGTGCAGGCTGCGTCGGGCTACGCCACCCGCACCTTGCAGGCGCAAGCGCTCATTGGTGCCCGCGCAGCGGAAGCCGGAGATCACCTCGAACGGCCCCGAGCAGCCCAGCAGCGCCTGGACCTGGTGGAGCTGGTCGAACAGCCCTGGGTCCATCACGCCAACCTGGCCCGTGTAGTGGTCGCGCAGGAACCGGTTGAGCCGCCCCAGCGCCTTGGGGTCGTAGGCTCCGCCCTCGGCGTAGGCGATCTCCAGCCGCTCACCGGTATGCGTGTGGGCCAGCGACAGGCGGCACGGTTGCGGCAGGGCAACCTGCGCGCGCGCCAGCGGCGGCACCGCATTCAGCGCCAGCGTGCCGCAAACATGCAGAAACCTCCGTCGGCCTTGGTCAGCGTTCATCGGGCAGGCTCCGGCAGGGGCTGGACCGGGCGGTTGCGCAATGCGGCGTCCAGCACGCGGTCATGCCCGTAGAGGTCGTCGAAGAAGTGCACCTGGCCGCCCTTGAGGTCGGCATGCAGCCCGTGGCGGCGCTGAAAGGATCGGACCACCTCCACCAGCGCACCCTCGTAGCGCAAGCGCACGTCACTGCCTGGCAAGTCGCCCAGTGCCCGCAAGCGCTGCGCCAGCAACGGCAGGCCGTTCCAGGCTTGGCCCGGCTCCAGTACGGACCGGCTCTTGCCGCGCGGGCGTACCGGCAGCGGCGGCAGCGGCTGTGCCCATGCCGGGTGCGACTCCAGCGCGCGGTAGCGCTCCAGTGCCTCGCGCAGTCGCTGGTACTGGGGCAGCGGCGGCGCGGCGGCGTCCACCGCATCCTGCAGCCGGTGCCGCGCCAACGCCGCCGCCAGCACGGCGGCAGGGTCGAAGGCATCAAGCGCCGGGTGCTTCCAGCCGGGGTACAACGTGGCGGGATCCACACGCCCGGCGTGAAGCTCGCGCAGGTAGCGCTGCAGGGTGGTGTCCAGCGCTCGCTCGAAATGGTCGCCAGCCTGGGCATCGATGCTGGCACCCTGTTCCAGCCGCTGCAGCGTGCCGCGAAGCGCATCGGCGCCATAGTCGCGCGGCTCCAGGCCATGGCTGCCGGCAGCCTCCAGCAATTGCAGCGCCTCGTGTGCCTCGGGCGCCGGCCGGCCGTCTTGAATCCAGGGCCCAGCCCAGCACGCGCCGCACAGCACCAGCAGCGCCATGCCGCATGGGCGCCGGATGCAGCGCAAGATTCCGCTCATGCGTGAATTGTGGCCGCCGGCAAGCGGATTGTTCGAATGGCCGCTGGCACAATTGACGGCGCACAAATCTTGCCTCTTCACGGCTTTTCGGCTTCGCGGATGGCGCCAGAGCACCGACGCCCCTCTCGGCCATGCACCTCCCCTTCCACCCGCCGCTGCTCACGCCGGATGCCGTTCCCACCCCCCACGGCGAAACGTTGCTGCACCTGGCCCGTTCGCTGCGCGCCATGATGCGTTCCGGCCCCGTGCCGCCGCTGTTGGACAGCAAGCATCTGGGCCTTCTGAGCCCCGACGGTCGCAGCCCGTCTCAAGACGTGGTGGCAGAGGCCGCGCGTGGACTCGGGGCGCGCGTCGCTTGGCTACCCCCCATGGCCGCACCGACGGGCGACGGCCCACAGGCCCACGACACCGCGCGGCTGCTGGGCCGGTTCTATGACGCCCTGGATTGCGAGGGCTTGCCGGCCGAGCTGATCCATCGCCTGCGCCGCAATTGCGGCGTGCCGGTGTACGAGGGACTGGGCCGCCGCGACCATCCACTGGCCCAACTGCTCCCGCACCTGGACGCGGCCCCTGTCCAGGCGCCTGGCGCGCCCGATGGCGACGAGGACGGCCACCGCTTCCTGCTGCAGGCCATGCTGGTGCACACGCTGCTGTAGCGCAGGAGCGCCGCTTTCACCAAGGCCCGTGCTCAACGCCGCTGCAGCGCCTGCATCACCGCCTGCGCGAGCTGCTCGCGGCTGCAGGGCTTCTGCAGCAGCTGCCAGGCGTAGCAGTCGGCCTCCTTTGTGGTCACGGGCTGGTTGAAATAGCCCGTCACCAGCAGCACGGCCAGCCCTGGCCAGCGCGCCGCGGCACGGCGCGCCAGTTCGGGGCCACGCATGCCTGCGCCAAGCACCACGTCGCTGACCAGCAAGTCGAAGGCGACCGGCGGCGCCAACAGCAAGGCCTGCTCGGCGCTGGCGCGGACCGTGACCTCGCAGCCGAAGGACATCAGGAAGTTGGACATCACCTGGCGCACCTCGGCGTCGTCCTCCACCAGCAGCACTCTCAGCCCGGCCGGCAGTGCGGCTGCGGACTGCACAGGCTCGATCGCCGCCACCGTGGTCGCGGACGCGCACGGGATGTACAGCGTCACCGTTGTGCCCTCGCCGGGCGCGGAGTCGAGCACCACGGCGCCATGCGACTGGGTCACGAAGCCGTACACCGTGCTCAACCCTAGGCCCGTGCCGCGGCCCGAGGGCTTGGTGGTGAAGAAGGGTTCGAAGGCCCGCTCGCGCACCGACTCCGGCATGCCTGCGCCGCTGTCGCTGATGGCGATGGCGACATAGCCCGCCTCGGATGGGGGCAGCCCGGCCTCGCGCGCCGCACCGGGCGGCAACGTGTCGCAGGTGCGGCAGCTGAAGCACAGCCGTCCGCCCTCGGGCATCGCATCGCGGGCGTTGATGGCGATGTTGAGCAGCGCAGACTCCAGCTGGCCGGGGTCGGCCAGCAAGGGCGGGGTCGCCTCGATGTCCACGCCGATCTCGATGCTCTGTCCCAGTGTGCGCCGCAGCATGTCCGCCAGCGAGGACACGAGCTGCGCCGCATCCACTTCGCGCGGCTGCAGCACCTGGCGGCGCGAGAACGCCAGCAGCTGGGCCGTCAGCTCCGCTCCGCGCCGACAGCCCCGCAGCGCCGCATCCACCAATTGCTGGCCGTAGGCGTCCGCGCCCAGTGCAGGCAGATCCTGCAGTACCTGCAGGTTGCCGTGAACCACGGTGAGCAGGTTGTTGAAGTCGTGCGCGATGCCGCCGGTGAGCTGGCCTACGCTCTCCAGCCGCTGCGCGTGGCGCAACGCCTCCTCGCCCTGGGCGCGCTGCAGGCTGCTGGCCAACAGGTTGGACAGCGACTGCAGGTAATGGATCTCGTCGTCGCCGAAGCGCCGCGGCCGGCGTGAGTGCACGCTCAGCAGCCCGATGGCGTGACCGCGGTCCAGCAGCGGGACGACCAGCGCGCTGGCCAGGCCCGCAGCCGTGCGCGCCGATGGCGCTTCGAAGCGCGTCTCTTGTGCGTAGTCCTCGACCACCAGCGGTTCGGTCCGCCGCAGCACCTCCTGCGCCTCCGCATCGGGCTCGAAAAGCCGCTGCGCGTCGGCGCCAGGCAGCGCGCAAGTGCCGCAGGCGCCCGCCACGCGCAGCAGCCGCTGGTCAGGCTCCAGCAGCAGCACGGCGGCGTCCTCGCACTCCAGCGCCTGCAGGGCGGCTGCGGGCACGCGCTCCAGCAGCAGGCGCGGATCGCGCGCGTCCACCGCCTCGCGCCCAAGCTGCGCCACCGACTCGCTGTAGCGTGCGCGCTGCAGGGCCTGGCGTACACGCGGGTAGTCGCCCACGTCGCGGATCGCCGCCAGCACGTAGGGCAGGCCTTGCGACTGCAGCGGGCTCAGTGCGATCTCCACCTTCACCTGCGTGCCGTCGCGGCACAGCGCCACAAGCTCCATCTGCATGCCCATGGGCCGCGGAACGGGCTGCTGCGCGTAGCCGGCGCGGTAGGCAGCGTGGCGGGGCCGGGCGCTGTCGGGCACCAGCGCGTCCACGTCCAGCCCGCACAGCTCCTGCACCGTGTAGCCCAGCAGCCGGGCCGCAGCCGGGTTGGCCAGCACGATGCAGCCATCGGTGTCCACCAGCAGAAGCGCATCCGGCGAGGCGCTGAACATGGAGCGGTACACCGTGTTCTCGTCGGGCCCTGCGGCCGGCGAATCCGGCGTGCCTGAAAGAGGGAATGCCATGGGTTGCGGAGCACCTGGCGTGCAGCGGGCTCAGCGCCGCTCGACCCTGGGCACGAAGAGGTAGCCCGCGCCGCGTACCGACTTGATGATGCGAGGCTCCTCGGCGGCATCGTCGAGCTTGCGGCGCAGACGCCCCACCTGCACGTCGATCGTGCGGTCAAAAGGCGCGGCCTCGCGCCGGTGCGTGGCCTGCAGTAGGAAGTCGCGCGAGAGCACGTGCCCGGAGTGCTGCACGAACACCGCCAGCAGCTCGAACTCGCCAGTGGTCAACGCGACCTCGTGGCCGTCAGGCGCGAGCAGCCGGCGCGCGGCGGTGTCCAGTTCCCAGTCCTCGAAGCGGTGGCGCGAGCGCGACGAGGGCGGCGCCGTGGCCGATGCAGCCGCGGCCGGCGGGTCGGCGGCGGGCACCATGCGGCGCAGCACGGCCTTGACGCGAGCAAGCAGCTCGCGCAAGTCAAACGGCTTGGTGACGTAGTCGTCGGCGCCGATCTCCAGGCCCACCACCTTGTCCACCGAGTCGCCGCGCCCGGTGACGATGACCAGCCCGCAGTGCCAGTGCTCGCGCAGCCGCCGCGCGATGGCGAATCCATCCTCGCCCGGCAACCCGAGGTCCAGCAGCACGAGCTGCGGCGTGTCGGTGGCCATGAGCGCCATCAGCGCAGCGCCATCGTGCAGCTGGCTCACTCTGAAGCCCTGCGACTGCAGGTAGTTCGCCAGCAGCAGCGTGATGTCAGGGTCGTCGTCCACGACGACCAGATGCACCTCGCTCATAGGCCGGCTCCATCAACGCCGCCAGCAGGACGGGCAGAACTCCAGCCCGAATCCGCCACGGCTGCGCCGCGAGATACCGGGTACGGCACTCGGTCAGTCGACATTCCAACCCCTCCTTGCGCCCGCATGGCCGCTCGCAACCGGTGGCCGCCGTCCGATTGGCGTGCAATCACGGTGCCGGGAATCCGTTTCGACGTTTCCTACTGGACAAGGATGCTTCTTGAACAACCCAAGCCCGCCTGGGAATGCTCAAGTGTGCGAATCAGAGCAGCGCCCATGCGGCGAAAATTTGGACAAAGTGCATCTGCCGTAAATGCAGGCTGATGCCTGCAACTATTAGTTGCCTAAATCAGCCAATTGACCGTCCAGAACCACTTTTAGTGACTATTTGTTAGACCGGGGCCAGGCCCGTTCGAGACCGGCGCCTGCCACCCTGGAAAGGTCGCGAATACGGGACTTGAGGCCTCGCAAGCCCCCTAGGTTTCTCTTCTTCACCCCGTTACGGCGCCTTGGCTTCCTCCACGGCGCGGGGGAAGCGGTAGAAGCTGTCGTTGAGGTAGCGCGTCACGGCCTGCACGTCGGCCTCGCTCCACTGCAGCCTGGAGACATCCAGCCAGCGCCGCACTCGAAGTTGCGTCTGCAACGTTTGACGGCTCGTGAGTGTCACACCACGGGTGTGCCATGACCATAGGTGCACGCCGCGATCACGGATTGACACAGCGCAATTCAGCCGACGGCACTGCTTTGATGATGGAACTTTCTGCAGGCATGCGGCCAAAGAGGGTCGACTCATGGACATCGGTGCGATCTGCAGCATCGACCTGACCAGCGTCAACGCACAGGCCTCACTGCGCGAGGCCTTGGCCCTCATGCACAGCCAGCACGGGGGCGCGCTGGTCGTTTCCGAAACCGGCCCGCAGGGCGGATGCCAGCATGTCGTGGGCATGGGGAGGGCTCTCGTGTCCGGAGCGCGGCACGAACGCCGTACGCACCTACGGATGGCGAAAGCTTGCATCCGATCGGGTACAGCTGTAGGGCAATCGGCCAGCGCCGCGGCGATGGGAAAAGATTTCCCCGAAAACTCGCTGAGCTGCAGGCCAAGCCTTGGCGCAGTCTACCTGCCCCGGCGACGCCGCAGTGCTTATCCTGCGGCGCTGAACCAACGCATGGCCCTCCCCGGCCTGTGAGCCCATGCCGCACGACCTGCCAGCGGGCCTGGAGCCCGGCGAAGCCGCAGAACGGCTGCGCCACGAGGGACCGAACGAGCTGGGCACCAGCCAGCGCCGCACCCTGCAGGGCATCGTGGGTGAAGTCGTGCGCGAGCCGATGTTCCTGCTGCTGCTGGGCGCCGGCAGCATCTACGCCGTCATGGGCGACATGCGCGAGGCACTGGTGCTGCTGGGCTTCGTGGCCGTCATCATGGCCGTGACGGTGTTGCAGGAACGCCGCACCGACCGGGCACTGGACGCGCTGCGGGACCTCTCCAGCCCTCGGGCGCTGGCCGTGCGCGGCGGTGCGGTGCTGCGCATCCCCGGGCGGGACGTGGTGCGCGGCGACGTGCTGCTGCTGGCCGAGGGCGACCGCATTCCGGCCGACGGCGTGCTGCTGCAGGCGCACGAACTGGCCACCGACGAGTCCATGCTCACCGGGGAGTCGCAAGCCGTACCCAAGCCCGCCGGCGGCGAGCGGGTGTTTGCCGGCACGCTGGTGGTCAGCGGCCAGGGCGTGATGCGGGTCGAGGCCATCGGCCGGCATACGGAGCTCGGACGCATCGGGGCCTCGCTGCAGGACATCGGGCTGCAGGCCTCTCCGCTGCATGACGACGTTGCCCGGCTGACGCGGCGGCTGCTGATCGCGGGACTGGGGCTGTGCACATTGCTCGTGGCCCTGTTCTGGCTGTTGCGCGGCGACTGGCTGCAAGCCCTGCTGGCCGGGATCACGCTGGCCATGGGCGTGATGCCGCAGGAGTTCCCGGTCATCATGATCGTGTTCCTGGCGTTGGCGGCACGGCGCCTGGCGATGCAACAGGTGCTCACGCGCCGGCTCAACGCCATCGAGACGCTGGGCCAGACCACCGTGCTGGCCGTGGACAAGACCGGCACCCTCACGCTCAACCGCATGGCCGTGGCCGTGCTGTCGGTGGACGGGGATGCGCTGGACGTGCGCGCGATACGCGACGCCGCACTGCCTGAAAGCTTCCACGAACTGCTGGAATACGCGGTGCTGGCCAGCGAGATCGAGCCGCACGACCCGATGGAACAGGCCTTCCACCGCCTGGCGGCCAGGCAGCTCGCGGGCACGGAGCATCTGCACCCGTCCTGGGCGCTGGCGCGCGAGTACGAGCTCGCCCCGGAGCTGCTGGCCATGAGCCACCTGTGGCGCGAGCAGGGCTGCCGCGACGACGCGGTCGCGGCCAAGGGCGCGCCGGAGGCTATTGCCGACCTGTGCCATCTCGATGCGGGCGCCTTGGAAAAGGTCCGGACCGAGGCGGCCGCGCTGGCCGACCAGGGCCTGCGGGTGCTGGCGGTTGCCAAGGCGCGCCACCCGGTTCACCGGACCTGGCCCGCGGCGCAGCATGACTTCGACTTCGAATGGCTGGGGCTGGTGGCCCTGGCCGATCCGCTGCGCCCCGAGGTCCCGCAGGCGGTGGCAACCTGCCGCCGCGCCGGCATCCGGGTGCTGATGATCACGGGTGACCATCCGCTCACCGCCCGGGCCATTGCCCGCCAGGCCGGTCTCGATGCCAGCCGGGTGGTCACCGGCGAAGAGTTGGCGGCTCTGGAGGGCCAAGAGTTGGCACGGCTGGCGAGCGAGGCCAGCGTGTTCGCGCGCATGCGGCCGCACCAGAAGCTGGCGCTGGTCCAGGCGCTGAAGTCCCGCGGCGACGTGGTGGCGATGACGGGCGACGGCGTCAACGACGCCCCCGCGCTCAAGGCCGCCCACATCGGCATCGCCATGGGGCGGCGTGGCACCGACGTGGCCCGCGAGGCGGCCTCCCTGGTGCTGCTGCAAGACGACTTCGGGTCCATCGTCACGGCCATCCACCGCGGCCGCCGGACCTATGCCAACCTGCGCCGGGCGCTGACCTATACCGTCGCGGTGCACGTGCCCATCGTCGGGCTGGCGCTGCTGCCGGTGATGCTGGGGCTGCCGGTGGTGCTGGCGCCCATGCACATCGCGTTCCTGGAGCTGGTGATCGACCCGGCCTGCTCCCTGGTGTTCGAGGCCGAGGAAGGTGACGCCGGCCTGATGAGGCGAGCGCCGCGGCGCCGCGAGGAATCGCTGCTGCCACGCGTCTCAGTGGCGCAGTCGCTGGTGCAAGGCGCCGTGGTTACCGCCGTGGTGATGTCGATGTACGGGTGGATGCTGGAGCGCGCCGCACTGGCGCCGCTGGCGCCCGCGGCGGCCTTCACGACGCTGGTGGCGTCCAACGCGGCACTGATACTGCCCAGCCGCTGCAGCGGCCGTGGCTGGGTTCGGATGGTCACCGGGTTGCCCCCGGTAAGCCGGGCCGTCATCGCAGCCACGCTGGCAGCGCTGTTCGCCGCCACCGGACTGCCGGCCATCGCGGCGCTGTTTGGCTTCACGGCCTTGCCGGCGCCGGCGTGGCTGGCCTGCGTCGCGACGGGGCTGATGATGGTGCCGCCGTTCGAGCTGGCACGGCGCCGGCTGGACCCGGAAAGCGGCCAGCGCGCGGGCCACGGCTGCCAGCCAGGAGGATGAGCAACGGGATGGCCACGAACGTGGCCACCAGCAGCCGCCAGCGCAGCGACCGCGGCATGGCCGGCTTGCGCCGGGCCGGTGCCCAGCTGCATACGCAGGGTGGAATTTCCCTCAACCCTCGCCAGGCTCATCACGGCTGCTCCCGTGGCCCTCAGGCCCTTACCGGGCCGGCCTCTGCGCCCGCAACGTGCCCTTGGGGCGCTGCGCCGACACCTCGGCCGTTCGGGCATCGACCGTCAGCTCCACCAACGGACCGCGTATTCCTTGCGGCCAGTCTTCAGCATCTCGGATGAACAGAGCATGAACGGCCGGTTCAGAAAACGTTCAGGCCTGGTTGCGAAAAATGCATCCAACACCTGCAACGGCACCGCCCCGAGAAACCTGCAATGAGCAACCTGCCGACCTTGATCGATCATCGCCGCCCTCGCTGGCTGCCTGCGGCCATGCTGGCAGCGTGCCTTGCCGCGGCAGCCGGCACGGCCCGGGCTGGCGACAGCACGGCGGCACAGCAGCTTGAGCGCTTCAGCGCCCAGGCCGGCACTGCGGGCCAAGCCGAGCGCGGCCGGATCTTCTTCACCAGTCGCCATGGCGGCGAATGGTCCTGCGCGGCCTGCCATGGCAACCCGCCAACGGGCGCGGGCAAGCACGCCGCTACCGGCAAGTCCATCGCGACGCTGGCACCCGCCTTCAATGCACAGGCCTTCACGGACACCGCGAAAGTCGACAAGTGGTTCCGCCGCAACTGCAAGGACGTCGTGCAGCGTGAATGCACGGCGGCCGAAAAGGCGGACGTACTGGCCTATCTGCTCGGCCTCATGCGCTGAGGCTGGCCCCATTACCGAGGAGAACGCCGATGAACGCGCGGTTCCACCCCTTGCCATCGCATCCAACCCCGCCCTGGGCCGCCTTGCTGCTGGCCCTGGCGGCGACGCTGCCTGCCCAGGCCGACGAACGCCAGCTGCTGCCGGCGAACACGCCCAACGCGTATACGCAGGAGTGCGGCTCCTGCCACACCGCCTACCCGCCCGGCATGCTGCCGGCGCCCTCGTGGAAGCGCGTGATGTCGGGACTCGACACGCACTACGGCACCACGGACGCTTCACTGGACCCGAAAACGGTCCGGCAGCTGGCCGCCTGGCTGCAGGCCCACGCCGGCACGTACAAGCGCGTGTCCGAGGAGCCGCCCCAGGACCGCATCACGCAAGCCCTCTGGTTCAAGCGCGAGCACCGCGGCATCGACGCCTCGGTATGGAAGCACGCCAGCGTCAGGAGCGCCGCCCACTGCGCTGCCTGCCACAGTGGGGCCGACCGGGGCAGCTTCGACGAACGCGGCCTGCGCCTTCCCGCTGGTCTCGACCAGCGCTATCGCCGCGCCTGGCAGGACTGAATTCCCCAAGGACACGCCATGATCCAAACCGAAACGATGGCCGCCGGCCGCCCCGCGCCCGCCCGCACCGTGCGCGGCCGGCGCGTCACGGACGCGCCGACCCGGATGTTCCACTGGCTCTTTGCCCTGAGCTTTGCCGGGGGTTGGCTGACCGGAGATTCCGAGCACTGGCGTGCGCTGCACGCGACCCTGGGCTACACGATGGCTGGACTGCTGGGCTTTCGCATCGTGTACGGGCTCATCGGCCCGCGCCACGCGCGGCTGTCGCTGCTGTGGCGCAAGCTGGCCGGCGCACCGGCTTGGCTGCGCTCGCTGAGGAGCGACGGCACGGCCACGCGCATCAACTGGCGCCAGGGACAGAACCTGCTGATGGCCGCGGCCCTGATCCTGTTGCTGCTCACCGTTGCGCCGCTGGCCCTCAGTGGCTATGCCACCTACAGCGACTGGGGCGGCGAGTGGCTGGAGGAGGTGCACGAGTTCTTCGCCAACGCCTTCATGGCCGTCGTGACCGTGCATCTGGCGCTGATGGCGCTCTCCAGCGTGCTGCGGCGCCAGAACCAGGCGCTGCCCATGCTCACCGGCCGCATTCCCGGCATGGGGCCGGACCTGGTGCGCAAGGAACGCCGCTGGCTGGCCGCGCTGCTGTTGCTGGCAGTGGTGGGCTTCGGTGCCTGGCAGTGGCAGCTCTCGCCCAACGGGCTGCTGCCCGGTCCAGCAAGCCATGCCGAGCAGTCGCACGGCGGCAGCAACTGACCTTCATCCCAACCACCGGTGGCAGCCATGGGCTGCCAGGGGCGCGGTGCCGTGTGTGGCGCCGTGCTGGGGCCGGCAGCGCAGCAGGTGCTGGCCCCGACAAGGACGCCGGTACCCGCCGTCCTCTGGAAGCAGTGGCATGGGCCTGCTCGCTTGACGCAGCGCAAGCCTGGCTGGCATTGCCGTACCACGATGCATCGCATGGATGCCGTGCCAAAGGAGGGCCTCATGCGACACCTGCACACCGCCATCGTTGCGACCGCGCTTGCCAGCGCCGCGCTTCCTTCGTGGAGCCAGCCGGGCCAGCCTGCCAGCGCTGCCAGCATGCCCAGGCATGGCGCCGGGCCCATGCACGGCCCCAGGGCCCATTGGGGGCAGGACTACACCCCGGGCTGGTCCATGATGAGCGAGGCCGAGCGCAAGGAACACCGCGAGCGCATGCAGGGTTTCAAGAGCTACGAGGAGTGCAAGGCCTATATGGACCGGCACCACGAAGAGATGGTTGCGCGCGCGAAGGGGCGCGGCGGCATGCTTCTGCCTCAGGCACGGCGCGACGCCTGTGCCGGCCTCAAGAAGTAGCCTGGGCTATCCCCATCCGGGGCGAGCCGGCGGAGCCGGACGGGGTCCGGCCATGGCCGTGATGGCGCTGCGGCCGCTCCATGGCGTGTAGCCCCTGGGCCGCGTCCTGCCGGGCACACCAGGGCCATCGATGGCGGAGGAACTGGGCGTACCCCCGGCGCTGCAGCAAAGGCGTGGCGTCCGCAACGCGCGGCTGCCTTCACGTCCGGGCCGGCGTGTCGGCGCCATTCACGCTTCCTTAAGGGGGACTGGCTAAGGTCGCTGGCACAAGAGCTTGGGGAAAGGCCTTGAGTTTCACGCGCTACACGGTCGTCGGCGGGCTGGCCACCGCCGGGCACTACGCCTTGCTGGCCCTGCTGGTCGAGGCCGTGCGCGTGCCGCCCGCAGCGGCGGCAGCGCTCGGAGCGCTGGCCGGGGCGGTGCTGGCTTATGCAGGCAACCGGCGCTTCACCTTCCGCGACGTGGAAGCCTGCCATCGCCGCACCCTGCCGCGCTTTCTCACCGTGGCCGCGCTCAGCGCGGCGCTGAACGCGCTGCTGGTCGCCCTGGGCACCGCGCTGGGCGAGCACTACCTGCTTGCCCAGGCCCAGGCCACGGCCGCCGGCCTGCTGCTGGGCTACGGCCTCAACAAACGCTGGAGCTTCGCCTCATGAACGCGTCCTGGCCCCGTCCCAAGGCCCACGCTACCTGCGCGCTCAGTGTCGTGGTGCCCGTGTTCAACGAGGAGGCGGTGTTACCGGCGCTGCACCGGCGGCTGCTGGCCGCCGTGGAGGGCATCGCCGGCGGTGTCGAGATCGTCTACGTCGATGACGGCAGCCGCGACCGCTCGGCAGCCGTGCTGCGCCAGCTGCACCTGAACCATCCGATGGTCACGGTGCTGCGCTTCAGCCGCAACTTCGGCAAGGAGCAGGCCATGGCGGCGGGGCTGCAGTACGCGCGCGGCAACGCCGTGGTCGTCATGGACGCCGACCTGCAGCACCCACCGGAGATGATCCCGGCCATGGTCCAGGCCTGGCGTTTGGGTGCCGACGTGGTGAACATGCGCCGGCGCAACCGCGGGGACGAGTCGCTGCCCAAGCGACTGGCGGCGAGGCTGTTCTACCGCGCGCTCAACCGGCTCAGCGACATCCCCATTCCCGAGGACGTGGGCGACTTCCGGCTGCTGAGCCGGCGCGCGGTGGAGGCCCTCAACCAGCTGCCCGAGCACAACCGTTTCATGAAGGGCCTGTTCGCCTGGATCGGCTTCCGGCAGGAAACCCTCGAGTTCGACGTGGCCGAGCGCGCCGGCGGCCAGAGCAAGTGGCGCGCGCGACAGCTGTGGCATCTGGCGCTTGAGGGCATCACGGCCTTCTCCATCGCGCCGCTGAAGGTGGCGGCCAAGGTGGGGCTGCTCAGCGCGCTGGCGGCTTTTGGCCTGGGCCTGTACTTCTTCGTGCGCACGCTGGCCTACGGCGATCCGGTGCCGGGCTTTCCGACCCTGATCGTGGTCGTGCTCATGCTGGGTGGCCTGCAGCTGCTGGCCATCGGGGTGCTGGGCGAGTACCTGGGCCGGCTGTGGTTGGAGAGCAAGCGGCGTCCGCTGTTCCTGGTGCAGGACTACGAGCCCGCGACCGCGTTCACGCAGCGGCCGATGATGGCGGCGCACGGAGGGCAGCAATGAAGCTGCCGCGCGGCGCTTTGTCGTCTGCGCCGGGCCTGGCACTGCTGCTGGCGGCACTGGTGCTGGCGCGGCTGGCCGCCATGGCGCTGCTGCCGCTGATGGACACGACCGAAGCCCGCTACGGCGAGATCGGCCGCAAGATGGCCGAGCTGGGCGACTGGATCACGCCCTGGCATGCCG
>JAEYPG010000224.1 GCA_023410975.1 Pseudomonadota bacterium | reverse complement strand
TCGGCGCTCTCGGCCGGCGCCAGCCCGGCCAGCTCGCGCAGCGCCGCCGGCGAGTCCACGGTGGAGTCGCGCAGCGCCTGGCGCAGGCAGCGCAGCACCGTGCGTGCGCTGCGGTCCCACGACACCTTGCGCAGCGCCTCCTGCATGCGCCCCACCAGCAGCCGGCGCTGCGCCTCGGTGAGCGCGATCATCTCCTCGCAGCCGGCGATGAAGTCGGCGTGGTCGCGCCCGATGCGCACCACGTCGCCGTAGGGCTGCTCCACGTCGCGCACGGCGGTGGAGACCACCGGCTTCTCGCCGGCCATGTACTCCAGCGTCTTGGTCGGGCTGATGAAGCGCGTGGACTCGTTGAGCGCGAAAGGCATCAGGCACAAGTCCCAGGCCGCCATCAGGTGCGGCAGCATCGCGTAGCTCTGCATGCCCAGGTAGGTGATGTTGGCGCGCTGCGGCAGCGTGGCCGGGTCGATCTTGACCACCGGCCCCACCATCACGAGCTGCCACTCGGGATGGGCGTCGGCCACGGCCGCCACCAGCTCCAGGTCCAGCCGCTCGTCGATGACGCCGTAGAAGCCCAGGCGCGGCCCCGGGGCGATGTTCGCCTGCAGACGCTGCGCCTCCACCGCCTCGGCGCTGTCGGCCTTCAGGCGCTGCGGCGCGAAATGGTTGACGTCCACCGAGCTGGGCAGGCAATGCACGTTGGGATGCAGCGGGCGCTTGGCTTCATACAGCGCCGGGCCGCCGGTGAACACCACGCTGGCCATCTTCATCAGCGCCGTCTCGCGCTGGCGCAGCTGCCTGGGCGCGTTCTTGAAGGCGGACAGCTCGTCCATGCAGTCGTACACGACCACCCGCGGCTTGAGCGCGGCGACCAGCGGCAGCGCCATGGGCGTGTAGAACCACACCAGGCTGTCTTCCACGCCCTGCTCGCGCAGGAACTCCGCCAGCAGCGGCTTCAGCAGGCTGAGCTGGTCGTCGTGAAAGCCCGGGGAGGTGACCGGCGTGCGCGGCACCAGCACTTCGAGGTTCGGTCCCTGCGGCACGCGGTCCACCCGCGGCTCGCCTTCGCAGTGGATGGGCTCCTCCACGAACAGCACGCGGTAGAACTCGGACAGGCGCGAGAGCAGGTGCTGGGGGCGCTGGTACACGAAGCCCCAGCGCAGGTGCGAGAACACGACCAGGGAGGGCAGGGCAGTGCCCGTTGCGGACGAAAGGGGCATGGCGGTTCCTCGTTTGGGTGTGAAGTCCGGTTGACCAGAGGGAGGAGGCAGGCGGGATGCCGGCCCGGCCAGCCGCGTCTGCCACCAGTGCAGCGCGCTGGCGTATTCGGTGTTCAGCAGCCGGGGGAAGGCTGGGGACGCTTCCAAAAGCCTCTCTCCGGGAGTCCCGGGCTCTTCCTCCATCGTCCCGGGTGCGGGCGGCTGCACGTCCCAGAGTCCGCTGTGGTGCCAGTGGCCGGGCGTGTCCCAGTCGGGACGGTCCACCACCGGGTACAGGCACAGCCCCTTTACCGGTACGCCGTCCTCGCGTGCGCGCTGCACCTGCGTGGCCATGTCGTGCAGCCAGGCCACGCGGCCGGCGCCGACGTGGCTGGTTTCGGCCACGACGATGGGGCGGTGATAGCGCTGCCAGGCCTCGCGCAGCAGCTGCGCCGGCGGCTTGCGGCGCGGGTCCCGCTCGTGCCAGCGCAAGCGCTTCTCGGTGAGCAGCTCCCACTGGCCGCTGTGGTAGTGGTTGACGCCGACGATGTCGAGCGCCTGCGGATGGCCGCCGAGATGCGGCTCGCTGCGGCCGGCTAGCATGTCCCAGGCCTGCCACTGGTAGGCGGCGACCTCGTCGGCCTGCGGCTGCAGCTCCGGGCGCCCCGGCGGCGGCACCACGTGCACCAGCGGGTCGATGTGCATGAAGCGCGCGCGCGGGTCCACGCGGCGGATGGCCTCCACCGCTGCCAGCGCCGCGCGCACCAGGCGGCGCTTGACGTCGTAGCCGCTGGTGAGCGTGCTCTCCAGCGGTCCTTGCAGGCGCTGGCCGTAGGGATGCATCAGCCGGCTGGCCGAGACGGCCCAGGCCAGGAAGCTGATCTCGTTGATGGGCGTGTAGATGGGCGGCAGCTCGCTTTCCTCGCCCAGCACCCGCGCCGCGGCGGCGGCGAAGGCAGCGAAGCGCGGGATCCAGCCGTCGTCGAACAGGTCCACGTCCGGCGGCGTGCCGTAGTGCATCAGGCTCCACAGCAGCTGCACGCCGTGGCGCCGCGCGCAGCGCGCCATACGGCGCGCGCGCGTGAAGTCGAAGACGCCGGGCGCCGTCTCGGCCAGGCGCCAGCCCAGGCTCTCGCGCAGGCTGCGCAGGCCCAGCGCGGCGCACCGGGCGTAGTCCTCGTCCAGCCGCTGCAGGTGCCCGTTGGCGCGCACCATGTCCAGCGGCCGGCCGCGGGCGTTCACATGGTCGGCGCCTTCGAAGCCGCCGATCCAGAAGGAGCGCAGGGGCACATCGGTCGGCGGCGGTGGGGTTGGGTCGGCCCGCAGGGCGGACATCGGCCTGGGCTCAGGCCTCGTCCTGCTGAGCGGCCGTCAGCGGCGCGGTCTGTTGCGGCAGCAGCTCCTCCATCAGCTCGGCCTTGCGCGACGCCATCTGCTCGCCCAGGGCAGCCCAGTCCACCTTGTTGCCGGCCTTCTCGCACTGCTCGAAGAGCTCGCCTTCCTCTTCCTTGATGTGGTGCTTCACGTACTCGCCCAGCACCGTGAAGGTGGCGGCGAACTTGCCGTCCATCTGGCCGGCCTGCTGCATGGCCTGCAGCTGCTCGATGAGCTGCTTGGCGGAGGCGTGCTCGACCTCGGCCTCGTCCAGCAGGTCCTGCTCCTTGAGCGCCTGGCGCACGGCGGGGTAGAAGATCTCTTCCTCCAGCGTGGTGTGCACCTGCAGCTCGCCGCAGGTCTGCTCCACCAGCTGCTTGCACTCGTCGGGCTGCTTCTCGGCGTCGAGCTTCTCGAAGTCCCTGAAGGCCTTCTTCGCGCGCTTGTGGTCCTCCTTCAGCATGTTCAGCACCTGCTCGCGCGCGGCTGCGGCACCGGTGGAACGGGTGGTCTTTTCAGCGGTGGGCATGGGAAATCTCCTTGTGGGATGTCGGGTCGTCGATGGCGTCGTTTCGGCAAGCGACGTGCCCCGGAAAAGAAGGCGGGAATGAAAGCTGCCGCCTCAACCATCAGTCCCCCAGGCCAGGAATTCACAGGAGCCGCCATGCGAGAACCGAAAGAAGCCGTGCAGACGCCCCAGGACGCCGACCCCGGCCTGCCCAAGGGCGCCCCCCGCAACCCGCCCGATGCGCGGCCCGGCCACGGCATGACGCAGGCCTCCAAGGGCGGCGCGCCAGGGCCGCGGCTGCCGCACGAGCGCGACGAGTCGGCGCACGAGCAGCAGGCCACGGCCAACACCAGCCCCGAGGAGTCGCAGCAGGCCTACGCCGATGCGCAGGCCGGGCTGCCGGACACCAGCTACGGCCACGCCACCGACCCGGCCTACCACCGGCAGGTCACGCCCGGCAGCGCCAGCCCGCCGCCCAAGCGCACGCGCTGAGGCTTGTTCTTGCCGCGGCGCCGCAGCGCTTGCGGCAAAGCCGTTACGCCGGCGCCGCCGCGGCAGCGCCGTTGGCGCCTTGAAAGCCGCTTGCTCCAGCCGGTCTTTTTTTTGATTACAGATTGCAAGCGCTCGCAGACCTCCGGTGTGAGGGGAGAGCCCCGTGTCGAGGGCGGTAGGCGCGCTGCGGCTGCATCAATCGTTACCACAAGTTCTGAGCCAGCAAAGCTGGCATGAATGGTGCGGACAGAGTGCCTGCCAAGACGCCGGACGGGCGTCTATTCCAATGAGGAGCTACTGAATGAACGCACCCGTGCTTCGCACCGAGCACCGGCAGCAGCAGGCTTTGTCCCCCCGTCTGCAGCAGGCCGTGCGGCTGTTGCAGTTGTCGTCGCTGGATTTCGCGCAGGAGGTGATGGACGCGCTGGGCCGCAACCCGTTCCTGGAGGCGGACGAGAGCGAGGACGCACCCGCCGCGCCCGATGCCGAGGGCGCGCCGCTGGCGGCCGACGCGCTGACCAGCGTCACGGTGCCCGAGGCCTCCGAAGCGCCCGATTACGGCAGTTCCGACAGCGCCATGGAGCGCGATGCCGAGCGCGACAGCTGGCAGGCCGACGGCAGCAGCGGCAACCGCAAGCGCGAGGACGGCGAGCTCAGCCTGATGGACACGATGGCGGTGCAGCACTCGCTGGCCGAGCATCTGCACGGGCAGCTCAACCTGCTGCCGCTGTCGCTGCGCGACATGGCCCTGGCCAAGGCCATCGTGGAGTCGCTGGACGACGACGGCTACCTGCGCGTGCCGCTGGAGGAGCTGGCGCAGGTGTGCGAGCTGGACCCGGAGGCCACGCTGGAGGAGATGCAGATCGCGCTCAAGCGCGTGCAGTCGCTGGAGCCCGCGGGCGTGGCCGCGCGCAGCGTGCAGGAATGCCTGCTGCTGCAACTGCCGGCCATCGAGTGCACGCACCAGCGCGCGCTGGCGCAGGCCGTCATCAGCGAGAAGCTCGACGCACTGGCGGCCAAGGACGTCAACTCGCTCTCGCGCTTCCTCTCGCGCCCGGTGGAGGAGGTCGAGGCCGTGTGCGCGCGCATCCGCCGGCTCGATCCGCGCCCGGGCTGGCGCTACGGCGCGGCCAACATCCAGTACCTGACGCCCGACGTGATCGTGCGCAAGGTGCGCGGCCAGTGGATTGCGACGCTCAACCCGGCGATCGTGCCCAAGGTGCGGCTCAACCGCGTCTATGCCGAGCTGTTCCAGCGCCACCGCAACGGCATGCATGCCGAGCTGGCGGCCCACCTGCAGGAGGCGCGCTGGACGGTACGCAACGTGGAGCAGCGCTTCTCCACCATCGTCAGCGTCGCGCAGGCGATCGTGAACCGGCAGCGCCACTTCCTGGAGTACGGCGCGATGGCGATGAAGCCGCTGGGCCTGCGCGAGATCGCCGACGAGGTGGGTCTGCACGAGTCGACCGTTTCGCGCGTGACCAACAACAAGTACATGGCCACGCCGATGGGCGTGTTCGAGCTGAAGTATTTCTTCTCGCGCGCCATGGCCACGGCCGGCGGCGGCACCTGCTCGGCCACGGCCATCCGCGGGCTGATCAAGGACATGATCGAGGCCGAGCGGCCCGAGGCGCCGCTGTCGGATGCCGAGATCGCGCGCCAGCTCGCGCGCCAGGGCCTGGTGGTGGCGCGCCGCACCGTCACCAAGTACCGCCAGACGCTGCGCATCGAGGCGGTGGAGCGGCGCAGGAAGCACGCCTGAGAGCTTGCTGCTGATGCGCACCGGGGCCGGCCGGTGCCGCGTCGCGACGCCGCCGGGCTCGTCAGAGCCCGGCGGCGTTTTCACGTCTCACACCGCCCGCACCAGCACCTCGACCGCCTCCTGCAATCCCGGCGCCGCCACCGTCGCGCCGTCGGCTTGCAGCCCCAGCCGCTGCCCGGCCTGCAGCACGTGGATGCGCAGCCCGGCCAGGGTGAGCCGGTCGCCGGGCTGCGCGCGCTCGATGCTCGATGCCATGTGGCGGCCGTCGAGCAGCGTCACCGCGCCGCTGCCCACCACCTCGATGGCGCCGCGCTCCACCACCAGCGCCGTGTCCTCGTCGATGCCCACGCCCAGCAGCTGCGGGTGCTGGGCCACGGCCGACATCAGCCGCGCCAGGCGGCGGCGCTCGGAGAAGTGCTGGTCGATGATGGCGCCGGGCAGCAGGTCCAGGCCTTCGTCCAGCAGCACCACGTCCTTCTCCGGCAGCAGCGGGGCCCGGCCGCCGGCGAGCATCTGGCGCGACAGCGCCGCAGCCCCGGCACTGGTGCCGGCCACGCACAGGCCGCGCTGCGCCCGCGCGCGGCGCATGGCCTCGGCC
>JAEYPG010000215.1 GCA_023410975.1 Pseudomonadota bacterium | reverse complement strand
CGCGACGTCGACGAGGCGCTGCGCGAGCGGCTGCTGCAGCGGCTGCAGGAAGCCGGTGTCGCCGTCCACTGGATCGATCTCGTGCGCGAGGTGCGCGCGCTGGACGAGGCGGCCGAGCAGCAGGCCTTCGGCGAGGCGTTGCCGCCGGGGTTGCGGCTGCTCGCCTAGAAGCCCGTCCGAAATCCCGGACACCACCGCTTCCACCCGTCCGGCCCCTCGGTCCGCATGAGGCGCCACGGCGCGCCGTGCTCCTTGTAAATCAGGCACTTAGGGCGGCCGCCGTTCCTGGCACCCGGCTTGCACAAGACGTCTTCGCTGGCCACCCCCCGTTTCCACCCCTGGCCGGTCGCGAGGAGACGTTCATGGACGCTGTCCAGAAAAAACCCATTTACCGCTCCCTGTACTTCCAGGTGCTGGTGGCCATCGGCATTGGCGTGCTGCTGGGCCACTTCTACCCAGAGACCGGCGCGGCCATGAAACCGCTGGGCGACGGCTTCATCAAGCTGATCAAGATGATCATCGCCCCGATCATCTTCTGCACCGTGGTGGTGGGCATCGCCGGCATGGAAGACATGAAGAAGGTCGGCAAGACCGGCGGCCTGGCGCTGCTGTACTTCGAGATCGTCTCCACCATCGCGCTGGTGGTCGGCCTGGTCATCATCAACCTGGTCAAGCCCGGCGCGGGCATGAACGTGGACGTGAGCCAGCTCGACACCAAGAGCCTGGCCGCCTACACCAAGCCCGGCGCGATGCAGAGCACCACCGATTTCCTGCTCAACGTGATCCCGAGCACGGTGGTCGATGCCTTCGCCAAGGGCGAGATCCTGCAGGTGCTGCTGTTCGCCGTGATGTTCGGCTTCGCGCTGCACAAGTTCGGCGGGCGCGGCACGCTGGTGTTCGACTTCATCGAGAAGTTCTCGCACGTGCTCTTCAGCATCGTGGGCTACATCATGAAGGTCGCCCCGATCGGCGCCTTCGGCGCGATGGCCTTCACCATCGGCAAGTACGGCGTGGGCTCGCTGGTGCAGCTGGGCCAGCTCATGGCCACCTTCTACGCCACCTGCCTGCTGTTCATCTTCGTGGTGCTGGGCACCATTGCCAAGGCGTCCGGCTTCTCGATCCTGAAGTTCATCAAGTACATCAAGGAAGAGCTGCTGATCGTGCTGGGCACCTCCTCCAGCGAGTCGGTGCTGCCGCGCATGATGGCCAAGATGGAGAACCTGGGCGCGCGCAAGAGCGTGGTCGGCCTGGTGATCCCCACCGGCTACTCCTTCAACCTGGACGGCACCTCGATCTACCTGACCATGGCCGCGGTGTTCATCGCCCAGGCCACCAACACCGACATGACCATCTCGCAGCAGATCACGCTGCTGGCGGTGCTGCTGCTGACCTCCAAGGGCGCCGCCGGCGTCACGGGCAGCGGCTTCATCGTGCTGGCCGCCACGCTCTCCGCGGTGGGCCACGTGCCGGTGGCGGGCCTGGCGCTGATCCTGGGCATCGACCGCTTCATGTCCGAGGCGCGCGCGCTGACGAACCTGATCGGCAACGGCGTGGCCACGGTGGTGGTGGCCAAGTGGACGGGTGACCTCGACAGCGACCGCATGCGCCGCACCCTGGACGGCGAAACCGTCGCCGAGGCCGAGGAGCCGGAACAAGTGCTCGACGCGCAGGAAGCGCACATGCCCGCGGCGGCCCGCTGACCGCGGCTTTGCCCCTATGCTGCGCGCCGCCGTGGCCGGCCCCTGGTGCCGGTTGCGCGGCGCGCAATGCATTGGAATGACGTGAAACCCCGCACCCTGCTCGCCTGGAGCGCCGCCGGCCTGGCGCTGGTGGCGGCCTCGGCCTTCACCGGCCACCGCCTGGCCTGGCGCAGCGGCCTGGCTTCGCTGCAGCAGCAGGCCCAGCACCGGCTGGAGCTGGTGACCACCGGGCTCGATGCGCAGCTCGCGCGCTTCGACTACCTGCCCTCGCTGCTGGAGACCACGCCGCAGGTGCTGCAGCTGCTGCACGCGCCGAGCAACGAGGGGCTGCGCCGCGACGTGAACGCCACGCTGCGCGGCATCAACGCCACCGCCGGCGCCGACATGCTCTACGTGATCGGCCGCGACGGCGTGGTGCTGGCCGCGGGCGACGCCGGGCAGCCCGGCTCGCCGCTGGGGCTCGATCTCTCCTTCCGCCCCTATGTGCGCGACGCGCTGGCGCGGCAGCGCGGGCGCTTCTTCGGCGTCGGCGTGTCCAGCGGCAAGCCGGGCTACTACCTGTCCTTCGCGCTGGCACCGAAGCCCGGCTTCGAGGCGCCGCCGCCGCAGCCGCTGGGCGTGGCGACGGTGAAGGTCAGCCTGGAGGCCACCGAGCAGGCCTGGCGCAAGCTGCCCGGACAGGTGCTGGCGCTGGACGAGCACGGCGTGGTGATCCTGGGCACGCGCGAGGACTGGAAGTACCGCCCGCTGCAGCCCCTGCCCGCCGCCGTGCTGCAGGAAGCCGCGCGCACGCGCTCCTACGGCGGCGCGCCGCTGCAGCCACTGGACTGGCGGGTGCGCGAGACGCTGCCCGATGCGGGCGGGCGGCTGCTGACGCTGCAGGGCGCCCGCTACCTGGCCACGGAGCGGCTGCTGCAGCGCACACCCTGGCGGCTGGTGGTGCTGGACGACCTGGCGCCGCTGCAGGCCGAGGCGCGGCGCATGGCGCTCACCGGCGCGCTGGCCGGGCTGCTGCTGCCGCTGCTGGCCTTCGCCTGGGTGCAGCGCCGGCGCGTGCTGGTGCAGCAGCGCGCCAGCCGCGTGGCGCTGCAGATGGCCTACGACAGCCTGGAAACCCGCGTGGTGGAGCGCACCGCCGAGCTGCGCGCGGCGCAGAACGAGCTGGTCCATGCCGGGAAGATGGCGCTGCTGGGCCGCATGTCGGCCGGCATGGTGCACGAGCTGAACCAGCCCCTGGCGGCGATGCGAACGCTGGCCGACAACGCCTGCGTGCTGCTGCAGCACGGCCGCACGAAGGACGTGGAAGGCAACCTGCAGCGCATCGCCCGGCTGGTGGACCGCCTCGGCGCGCTGACGCAGCGCTTGAAAACCTTCGCCCACAAGTCGCACCTGCCCGCCGCGCCGGTGGCGCTGCAGCCGGTGGTGGGCAACGCGCAGTTCCTGCTGTCGCGCCGGCTGCGCGAGGCGGGCGTGGAGTTCGCGGTGGACATCGACCCGCCCGGGCTGCAGGTGCTGGCCGACGAGGCGCGCATGGAGCAGGTGCTGGTGAACCTGATGGCCAATGCCGTGGACGCCATGGAAAGCCGCGCCGCGCCCCCCGGCGAGGCGCTGCCGCCGCGGCAGCTGAGCGTGCGCGCCCGGGCGGACGGGGCGAACGCGCGCATCGAGGTGGAGGACAGCGGGCCGGGCATCAGCGGGGACATCCTGCCGCGCCTGTTCGAGCCCTTCGTCACCAGCAAGCCCGCCGGCCAGGGCCTGGGGCTGGGGCTGATGATCTCGGCCCACATCGCGCGCGAATCGGGCGGGACGCTGCAGGCCGAGAACCGGGCCGAGGGCGGCGCGCGCTTCATCTTCATCTTGCCGCTGGCGCGGGCCGGGGGCGCCGTTGCGGCATCCTCCTCGCCTGACCTTCCCGTTTCCGACCACCACCCCTCATGACCGCTGCCGACGCCCTGAGCCCCTCCGACCACACCCCCATCCGCGTCCTGCTGGTAGAGGACGACGAGGACGTGCGGCTGGGCAGCGCGCAGGCGCTGATGCTGGCGGGCTTCGACGTGATCGAGTGCGGCAGCGTCGAGGAGGCACGGCCGCACGCGACGGCCGGCGCGCCGCTGGTGGTGCTGTGCGACGTGCGGCTGCCGGGCCTGAGCGGGCTGCAGTGGCTGCCGGAGCTGCAGGCGGCGGATGCGCAGCTGCCGGTGATCCTGGTCACGGGCCACGGCGACATCGCCATGGCCGTGGGCGCCATGCGCCAGGGCGCGTGGGACTTCATCGCCAAGCCCTGCAGCGCCGACACCCTGGTGGCGGCCGTGCGCCGCGCCGCCGACAAGCGCCGGCTGAGCCTGCAGGTGGAGCAGTTGCGCGCGCAGCTCGAAGGCCGCCGCGGCGTGGAAGCCACGCTGCTGGGCGGCTCGCTGCTGATGGAGCGCGTGCGCGCCAAGGTCGCGGCGCTGGCCGCCACTTCCGCCGACGTGGTGATCTACGGCGAGACCGGCACCGGCAAGGAGCTCATCGCCCGCTGCCTGCACGAGCAGGGGCCGCGCCGCAACGGCAACTTCGTGGCGCTGAACTGCGGCGGCCTGCCCGAGAACCTGGCCGAGACGGAGCTGTTCGGCCACGAGGCCGGCGCCTTCACCGGCGCGAACAAGGTGCGCATCGGCAAGCTGGAGCACGCCAAGGGCGGCACGCTGTTCCTGGACGAGATCGAGAGCATGCCCATGGGGCTGCAGGTGAAGCTGCTGCGGGCGCTGCAGGAACGCAGCATCGAGCGGCTGGGCTCCAACGTGCCGCGGCCCATCGACTGCCGGGTGGTGGCGGCGGCCAAGGAGGACCTGCAGCGCGCCAGCGAGCGCGGCACCTTCCGGGCCGACCTGTACTACCGCATCGGCGTGGCCTTCATCGAGCTGCCGCCGCTGCGCGCGCGGCGCGAGGACATCCCGCTGCTGTTCGAGCATTTCACGCTGCAGGCCGCCAGCCGCTACCACCAGAGCGCGCCGATGGTGACGCCGGCGCAGCTGGCGGCGCTGATGGCGCACCCCTGGCCCGGCAACGTGCGCGAGCTGCGCAACGTGGCCGACCGCTTCGTGCTGGGCCTGCTGGACGACAGCCTGCTGCCCGGCGGCGGCGTGGCCCCGTCCGCCGCGGCGCTGGCGCCGCCCCCGGG
>JAEYPG010000177.1 GCA_023410975.1 Pseudomonadota bacterium | reverse complement strand
TGTGTATCTGAATGCTAAAGCGACCCGGATGGGCACGGCACCGAAGCGGTGCGAGCGATTTGCACTGCCTCAGTAATTGTTCACGTCATCCAGTCCCAGCTCGCGCAACACCTCCAGGGTGTGCTGGCCGCGCTGCGGTGCGGCCCCGGGTGGCCGTGCGGGGGTGCGCGACAGGCGCGGCGCGGGCGCGGGCTGTGTGCGGCCGTCCACCTGCACGTAGCTGCCGCGCGCGGCGTGGTGAGGATGGGTGGCGGCTTCGTCGAGGTCCAGCACCGGGGCGAAGCACACGTCCGTGCCTTCCAGCAGCGCGCACCAGTAGGCGCGGGGCTGCGTGCGGATCAGCGCCGCGATGCGCGCCTTGAGCGCCGGCCAGCGCGCGTGCTCGTGCTGGTGCGCCGGGTCCTCGTCGTGCAGCCCCAGGCGGCGCAGCAGCTCGGCGTAGAAGGGCGGTTCGATGGCGCCCAGCGTCACGTGCCCGCCGTCGGCGCATTCGTACACGTCGTAGAAGGGCGCGCTGCCCAGCAGCAGGTTGTGCGTGCGCTCCTCGGGCCACCAGGGGCTGCCGCGCATGTGGCGCACCAGGGCCGAGAGCGCGGCCACGCCGTCCACCATGGCCGCGTCCACGACCTGGCCACGCCCGGAGCGCCGCGCCTCCAGCAGCGCGCACACCACGCCGAAGGCCAGGAACATGGCGCCGCCGGCCATGTCGCCCACGATGGTGGGCGGTATCACGGGCGGTGCGTCGTCGCGGCGCGACAGCGAGAGCACGCCGGTGAGCGCGACGTAGTTGAGGTCGTGCCCGGCCGCCTGCGCCAGCGGGCCGTCCTGGCCCCAGCCGGTGACGCGCCCGTACACCAGGCGCGGGTTGCGCGCCGCCACGGCCTCGGGGCCCAGGCCCAGGCGCTCCATCACGCCGGGCCTGAAGCCCTCGATCAGCGCGTCGGCCGATTCCAGCAGCCGCCACGCCGCCTCCACCCCGCCGGGCTGCTTGAGGTCCAGCACCACGGAGCGCTTGCCGCGGTCGGTGGCGGTGCGCTCCAGCCCCGGCCCGGCAGCGGCGGCGCGCTCGACGACGATGACATCGGCGCCCATGTCGGCCAGCAGCATGCCGGCAAGCGGGCAGGGGCCCAGGCCGGCGAATTCGACGATGCGCAGGCCGGCGAGCGGGCCGGGGGCGGTGTGGGCGGTCATGGGATCTCCTTGTCTTGTTCGCTGGCGTGCGGGCTTCGGACTCCGGAGCCTGGCCCCGGCATGGCCGGCCGGGTGTCCAGGGGCCGGCTGGCTGATTCTGGCGGGTGCGCATGCCATGAGCTGGGGCTTGACGGCACGACGGTTGCCGCGACCCGCCGGCGGACGCGCTGGTCCGCGCCGACCCATTGCAAAGGACGCTACATGCCAGATGCAAAAAGCCCTGCCGGTCCCGGCAAGTCCACCACCGAGCGGCGCGAAGCCGCAACCGAGCGCGAGGAACTGGAGGAACTGAGCACGCCCGAGGACGAGGACGGCAATTACAGCCGCGGCGCGCGCACCGCCGAGCGCGATGCGCATGTGAGTGACCGCAACAACCAGGGCTCTGCACCGAAGAGCTCCGGCACCAAGAGGCCCTGAGCGGGCACCGGACCCGATCTCTTTTCAACCGCAGCGCTGCCGCCGGCTTCCCGTGGCCGGGGGCGGCGTTTTCACTTCTGCTCCTGGCGCCATGCCCGGCAGTACCTAGCCCGCCAGCCTTCCCTCCAGCTCCAGCTGCGTGAGGTACAGCCGCAGGTCGAATTCCAGCTGGTGGTAGTCGGGCTCCATGTAGGTGCACAGCTGGTAGAAGGCCTTGTCGTGTTCCTGGTGGCGCAGGTGGGCCAGCTCGTGCACGGCGATCATGCGCAGGAAGGCCTCGGGCGCGTCGCGGAACAGGCTGGCGATGCGGATCTCGCGCTTGGCCTTGAGCCGCCCGCCTTGCACGCGCGAGACCATGCGGTGCGTGCCCAGCGCCTGCTGCAGCAGGCGGATCTGCGGGTCGTACTGCACTTTCGACAAGGGCTCGCTGCTGCGCAGGTGGCGGGCCTTGAGCGCTTGCACGTAGTCCCACAGCGCGCGGTCGGTGCGCACGGTGTGCGCCTGCGGATAGCGCCGCGCCAGCAGGGCGGCGAGCTTGTCCTGCTCGATGAGCGTGTGCACCTGCGCCAGCAGCGGCTCGGGATAGCCGGCGAGGTACTTCAGCGAAGGGACGGCCGGGAGGCGGGAAGGGGCTTCGGACATGGGCGGCGATGCTAGCGGCCCGCTCGGATCGTCCCGGCGCGTGGGCCGCCGGCGCCGGCGTGCCGGTCAGATGCTCTTGGACCCGCCGCGTTCGCGGGGCCAGGACGCGGGAACGGGGGACTTGCGCGGTATGACGCGGGCGACGCCCGCGCGCGGCCTGGAGTCGCAACCGCGTTTCACCTCCTTGTCGGGCGAGGTGTTCGCACGCCAGTCGTGCCTGCCGATCGGCAGCGGCGCCTGCAGAGCCCGATTCGCTCCTGAGGAACCAGCATGCAAAAGAAGCAATCCGTGATCCCGCGACTCTTGGGCCTGGGCGCGCTGGCCGGCAGCGCCCTGGCGCTGAGCGGCTGCCTAGCCACCACGCCACAGATGGGAGGCGGCTCCAAGGGCGCGATCACCGGCGCGGCCGGCGGCGCCACGGCCGAGAACGCCAACAGCCAGCTCGAACGCTGCGACCAGTCGCTGGGCACGCTGGGCATCGTCGAGGACCAGAACTCCAGCTGGTTCCAGAGCCTGCGCAACTACAAGCTGGGCTCCACGGTGCCGGTGCTGCGCATGATGATCCAGCAGAGCAACTGCTTCGTGATCGTGGAGCGCGGTGCCGGGATGGCGAACATGAACTACGAGCGGCAGCTGCAGCAGTCCGGCGAGATGCGTGCCGGCAGCAACTTCCAGCGCGGGCAGATGGTGGCGGCCGACTACACCATGAGCCCCAGCGTCACCTTCAGCCAGAACACGGGCGGCCTCAACGCCGGGCTGGCGGGCCTGCACCGCAACCTGGGCGTGCTGAGCTCGGTGGCCGGCGGGATGAAGACCAACGAGGCCTCGACCATGCTGGTGATGATCGACAACCGTTCCGGCGTCCAGCTCGCCGCTGCCGAGGGCAGCGCGCGCAACATGGACTTCAACGTCCTGGGCGGCCTGGTGGGCAGCAGCGGCGCCGGCAGCGCCGGCGGCTACGGCAGCACGCCCGAAGGGCAGATCATCCTGACCGCCTTCGCCGACAGCTACAACCAGCTCGTGCGCGCGGTGCGCAACTACCGCGCGCAGACCGTGCGCGGCGGCCTGGGCACGGGCGGCGCGCTGGGCGTCTCCGGCGGCAGCACGCCGGCCTCGCAGCAGGTGGACGCGCCGGTCAAGCGCAAGTAGGTCTCTGGGGACGGGGCCTCAATCCAATTCGCCATGGAAGCTGAACTTTTCCGTTCGCCCTGAGCCTGTCGAAGGGCCTGCTGGCCGGCTGCGCCGAAGGCTTCGACAAGCTCAGCCCGAACGGAATTTCTTTCAGCGCGAACGAAGAACTGGCCTCAGGCCGCGCGCCGCTTGAACAGCGCCGAGGCGTGGCTGGCCTCGGCGACCTCGGCGGCGGTGGCCATCAGCACGGGCCCCAGCTCCAGCATCCGCTGCTCGGTGAGCCGCACCAGCGGCCCGGCGATCGTCACCACCCCGATGGCCTTGCCGTCCCGGCCGAGCACCGGCGCACCCATGGCCGTCATGCCCGGCGCGAACACCTCCACGATCATGCTGAAGCCCCGCTGGCGCGCGGCCTTCACGAAGGACAGCACGCCCTTGACCGTCGTGGGCGCCTTGGGCCCGAAGTCCTGCGGCTTGCCGAAGCCCTGCCGGGCCACCAGCTCCAGTGCCTGCTCCTCGCTCATGGTGGACAGCCAGGCGTGGCCCGCGGCGCTGCAGGAGAGCTGCACCGACAGCCCCATGTCGGGGTCGTAGCGCAGCCCGCGCGTGGCGCCTTGGGCCTTGGCCACGAATACCAGCTCGTTGCCGTCCACCACCGCCAGGCGTACCAGCTCGCCCGCCTCCTTGGCCAGCCGTTCCAGCAGCGGCTGCGCCACGTCCACGACGCCGGAGCTGCTCAGGAAGCCCAGCCCCAGCGCCACCAGCTTGATCGTCAGCGCGTACAGGCCTTGCTCCTGGAGCTGGCGCACGTAGCCGATGCGGCAGAGGTCCGTGAGCAGCCGGTGCGTGGCGCTCAGCGGCAGCTCCAGCTCCTGCGCCAGCGACGACAGCGAGCGCCCCTCGGGCGCCGCGGCCAGCTTCTCCAGGATCTGAAAGCTGCGCTCCAGGGCTGTGCTCATCGTGCGACACCGTGCGTAGTGGTTTACGCCACTGTAGCGTCTTTGGAAGCAAATTTGATTTTGGAAAATCTTTCCAAAAACGTAGGATCGCGCCACCACCACGAGAAGGAGACAAGCTTGAAGACGCTGCTTCACGCCGCGCTGGCGCCTCTGCTGGCCCTGGCCTGTGCCGGGCCGGCCGCCGCGCAGGACATTCAGGAACGCACGATCAAGTTCGGCCACCTCAACAACGCCGACCACCCGGTGAGCTTTGGCGTCAAGCGCTTCGCGGAAGCGCTGGCGAAGAAGTCCGGCGGCAAGCTCAAGGTGCAGGAGTTCCCGGCCTCCACGCTGGGCAACGAGATGCAGCAGCAGTCGGCCCTGCAGGGCGGCGTGCAGGAGATGTCGGCACCGGCGACCACCTCGCTGGCCGGCATCGTCAAGGACTTCGGGCTCATCGACTTTCCGTTCGCGGTGGCGAGCTTCGCCCAGGCCGACGCGCTGCTGGACGGCCCCTTCGGGCGCGCGCTGCTGGCCAAGCTGCCCGAGAAGGGCCTGGTGGCGCTGGGCTACTGGGACCTGGGCTTTCGCAACGTCACCAACAGCAAGCGCCCCATCGCGCGCGCCGAGGACCTGGACGGGCTCAAGCTGCGCGTGATCCCCAACCCCGTGTTCCTGGACACCTTCAAGGCCTTCAAGGCCAACCCGGTGCCCATGCCCTTCGCCGAGCTGTACGGCGCGCTGGAGGCGCGCGCCGTGGACGGGCAGGAGAACCCCTTCTCGGTGATCCTGTCCAACAAGTTCTACGAGGTGCAGAAGTATGTCAGCGCAACCAATCACGTCTACGCCGCCAACATCCTGCTGGTGAGCAAGCGCTTCTGGGACCGGCTCAGCCCCGCCGAGCAGCGCCTGATGCAGGAGGCCGCCGACGAGTCGCGCCTCTACCAGCGCCAGGTCAGCCGCGCCTCGGCGCAGAAGGCGGTGGGCGAGCTGCAGGCCCGGGGCATGCAGTTCAACGAGATCTCCGCGGCCGAGCGCGCGCGCATGCAGCAGATCGCCAAGCCCGTCACCGAGCGCCTGGCCGCCGGCTACGACCCCGCGATGGTCAAGCTCTACAACGACGAGCTGGCCCGCGTGCGCAAGCAAGACACCCACTGACACACCCGAGCCGACCATGAAGATCCTCGTTTTGCACGGCCCCAACCTGAACCTGTTCGGGCGCCGCGAGCCGCACATCTACGGCACCACCACGCTGGCCCAGATCAACGAACGCCTGGGCGTGCTGGCCCAGGAGCTGGGCGTCGAGCTGGAGACGCTGCAGTCCAACCACGAAGGCGTGCTGGTGGACAAGCTGCACGAATGCATCGACAGCGTTGACGGCGCGCTGATCAACCCGGCCGGGCTGACGCAGCACGGCGTGCCGCTGCACGACGCCATCAAGGCCATGCCTTTCCCAGTGCTGGAGATCCACCTCTCCAACCTCGCCACGCGCGAGCCCTGGCGCCACCACTCCATCATTTCCCCGGCCGTGCGCGGCACGGTCATGGGACTGGGCTGGCGCTCCTACCTCGCCGGCCTGCGCGCCCTGGTCGAGCTGGTGCAGGACGCGCGCGCCGGCTGAGACATCCGGCGCCGGCGGCGGGCAACAGGTGTTTGCCCTGATGCCCGTTTTGATCCTCGTCATTAAATTGATTAAGTATCTAGACAGTTCATTTGTTTGCATCACAGGTTGATGCGGCGATGGCGTCTGCAGCCCATGGCACAGGAATGCCTGTGACATGGGCATTTTTTTCCATCCTGCCCCGGAGACTGGCATGGCCGGCAAGACGAAGCTTCCTCAAACTACTTCACAAGATTTATCGGTTCCAGCGCGCGGGCAGGCGCCGGGCCAGACGATCTCGCGCCGCCTCTTCGGCCAGCTGCTGGGGCTGCCGACGCTGCTGGCCTCGGCGGCCACCGTCACCGCGGTGGCGGGCTGCGGCGGCGGCGACGACGCGCCTGCGCCGGCACCCGCGCCGGACCCAGACGCGGGCACGCTGTCGCGCGCCGAGTTCGTGGCCACGATCTCGTCCTACTTCAACTGGATCCACTCCTCGGAATACAACGACCCGTACAAGCTGCCGCAGCCCACCTTCACCGACGTGAAGCTGGGCGTGACGCCGCGTGCCAAGGAGATCGAGACGGCGGCCGAGGAGGGCGTGGTCAGCAACGCGCAGGGCAGCTTCCTGCCCGAGCAGCCGGTGACGCGCGAAGAGGCGGCGGAGATGTACGTGAAGGCGTTCAAGGTCCCGGCCGCCACCACGGATGCGCTGGCCGGCTTCGGCGATGCCGGCGCCATCACCGCCAGCCGCCGCGCCAGCGTCAACGCGATGGTGGCCGCGGGCCACATGAAGGGCCGCAGCGCCACGCAGTTCGCGCCGGCGGCCACGCTCACGGCCGGCGAGGCCAAGGCGATCCTGGCCAGCATCACCACGCAGCAAGTGTCGCCGCCGCAGGTGATGTGCAAGTCGGGCACGACGGCGCCGCGGCGCTACGTGCAGATCTCCACGCCCACGCCCGGCGCGCGGATCTTCTACACCTACACCTTCGACGGCAGCGAGCCCGCCGATCCGACCACCAGCGCCGGCATCGAATACAACTTCGAGAACAACGGCGTGCTGCAGTTCGTCAACCCGCTGACCTCGACCACCGACTACCGGCTCTACCGCCTCAAGGCCGTGGCGGTGAAGGAGGGCATGCAGCCCAGCGCCGTCCAGTCCTTCACCTGGAACATCGTGCGCCCGCAGACGGGCGCGTTCCAGGCCAGGCTCATCCACGCGGGCAGCGAGAGCTCGCCGCGGGTGTGGAAGATCCACAACCCGGCCGAGTACTTCCAGGCCTTTGTGTTCTACATCGAGGGCTCGGAGCGCGGCCTCGTGTTCGACGCCGGCGAGTACGGTTACCAGAAAGCCAACCTCAAGGCGTACATCGACACGCTGGCCACCCGGCCCTACGACATCGTCATTGGCCACAACCATCCCGACCACGCCGAGCAGATCTACAACTTCACCTCGGCCGGCATCACGCTGCACGCCTCGGCGATCGAGAAGGCCGCGCTCATGGCCTCGACCCGGCCGGACTTCCAGGCCGCCGGTGCCGCGGCGGTGGCCATCGGCGACGGCCACGTGTTCAACCTGGGCAACGTCCAGGTCACGGCCTTCATGCAGCCGGGCCACACCAACGGCCTGATGACGGTCATCGTCAACCAGACGGGCTGGGTCTTCAGCTCGGACATGTTCGCCTGCAACCGCGCCTACACGGCCGACACCACCCAGTACAACCTGGTGAAGGTGGACCTGTTCCTGTCGCTGACGCAGCAGCTCATCGCCAACTACCGCCGCAGCAGCCTCACGGGCCAGATCACGGAGGTCACCAACGCGCACCAGGAGGTGCCGGTGGGCATGGAGGGCGTCAACAACTTCGTGAAGTGCTTCCAGCAGCTCATCGACCAGGGCGATGCCGTCACCCGGCCGTCGATCCGCGGCGGACGCTTCGGCAACCCCACCAGCCCGACGACCCGGAACTCCCGCATGAGCATGGTGGGCGACATGTGGCGGGACAAGAACTGGATGGCGATCGGCAACCCGCTGGGCGCCGGCCTGGACCAGCCGGTGGACTACTTCACGGCGCCCACCACCGCCTACCCTTGCGGCGCGACCGTCAACTACAACGCCGCCGACGGCTTCAAGAAGTATTCGGTGCTGAGCAACATCGAGTTCATCGGCGGCACGCTGGTGGGCGTGGACGTGTACTGGGCGCCGCCCGCCAACGGCGTGCCCAACAAGGCCAGCAACAAGTTCGATCCCTGGACTTACGCCTACACCGTCAACGTCCCGGCCGGCACGACCAGCCTCGTGGTCAAGCCGACGGCGATGTCGAACCTGGTCAGCTCCATGAAGGTCAACGGCACGGCGCTGGCCCAGGGCGCCAGCACCACCGTGGCGGTGGCGCCGGGCAGCGTGATCACGATCGACGTGGTGTCGCCGGACGGCAGTTCCACCAGCAGCTACAAGCTGACCGTGGCGCAAGCCTGAGCGCGGGCGCCGGCATGCCGAGCACCTCCGTCATGCGGCGCGGGCCTGGCGCCGGGCTCGTTGCCCTCGGCCTGCTGCTCGCCTGCGGCAGCGCACTCGCCTCGTTCGGCGCGCATTACCACGGCACCAGCCGGGAGCGCGGCGACGAGTTCCGGCTGTACCTGGACGGCGGCGAGTTCCTGGGCCGCAGCGGGCCGTTCCAGTCCATCCGGGTCACGGTGCACCAGCTGCGCAAGGGCCGGCTGGTGCGCAAGGGCGAGGGCTGCGTGTACCGCTTCGACGCCCAGGCGCCCGGCCGCAACCGCATCGAGTGCGCCGAAGGGGGGGCCGGCCCCCTGGGCGGCGTGGTCTACGCCCGCGACACGGCGCGCGGCCCCGCGGCGGCGGACGAGGCCGAGCCGATGGTGTGCGTGCGCCGCTGCGGCCCGCGCGTGCCGCAGCGGCTGCTGCTGGAAGCGGAGGGGGACAACCACTGAGGTGGCCGGCCCCGCTGCACGGCCTGCGCGCCGGGGCTCACGCCACCGTCACCGTCTCCTGCGCCAGCCCCTTCTCCAGCTCGGCGATGCCCGCGGGCAGGTCCAGCGGGGCGCCGGCGCCCTGGATGCTCGATCCCAGCGCGTGCAGCGTGCGGAAGAGGTTGTGGGCGCGGCTTTGCTCGCCCATCTGCCCGATGCGCACGATCTCCAGCCCGAAGGAGCCCGAGATCTCCACCCGGTGCACGCGCGACATGGTGTCGCGCACCGCGTCGGCCGACACGCCCGCGGGCACCTTGACGCCGATGACGGAGTTCAGCCGCGCCGCCGCCGGCACCAGCAGCTCCAGCCCCATGGCCTCGATGCCGCGCTGCAGCGCCCGGGAGCACACCAGGTGGCGCTCGAAGCGCCGCGGCAGCGTCTCGTCGCACACCAGGCGCAGCGCCTCGTGGATTGCCAGCACGCCCGACACCGGGGCGGTGTAGTGGTAGGACTTCTTGTTCCAGAAGTTGTCCGCCAGCAGCGCGTCCAGGCACCAGTGCGCCATCTGGTGCTTGCGCTGCTCGATCTTGCGCCAGGCCTTGCGCGACAGCGCCAGCAGCGACACGCCGGGGATCGACGACAGGCCCTTCTGTCCGCCCGTGATCACCGCGTCCACCTTCCACGCGTCCATCTCCAGCGGCATGGTGCTGAGCGTGCACACCGCGTCCACGATCGCCACGCAGCCGTGCGCGTCGGCCAGCCGCGTGATGGCCTCCAGCTCGCGGTTGAACACGGTGTTGGAGGTCTCGCCCTGCACGATGGTGACGACCTTGTAGCCGCCGCCCTTGAGCACCTCCTCCACGCGAGCGGCGCTGGCGACCTCGAAGTTGGGCACTTCCAGCACCGTGACCTGGCCGCCCACGCGCGTGGCCATCTCGGCCATGCGGCGGCTGAAGTAGCCGTTGCAGATCGCCAGCACCTTCTCGCCCGGCGCCACCAGGTTGGCGATGGCCATCTCCATGGCCGCCGAGCCCGGGCCGGCCACGCCCAGCACGTGGCCGGAATCGGTCTGGAACACGTAGCGGCCCATGGCCTTCACCTGCTCGATGACCTTGTTCATCGTCTCGCCCAGGTGGTTGATGACGATGGAGTTGGCGTAGGAAACCTTGTGCGGGATCGGCACGGGGCCGGCACCCATCATCAGCAGCGGTTCCTGGGGAAGGATGTCGTCCAGCGACTCGACGCTGGGAGGTGGCAGCAGTGGCATGAGCGGGAATGTTCGATAGCGGTTCGTCCCGGCCGGCTGGCGCGGGAGTGGATTGTGAACCCGCCGGGGCAGCCCCGCGCCTCAGGCCGGCGTGCGCTCCGCCGCCGCCTCCAGCTTCAGCCGCAGGTACTGCTCGAATTCGGACGCCGGGATGGGGCGGCAGAAGTAGTAGCCCTGCACCTCGTCGCAGCCCGCGTCCTTGAGGAAGTCGAACACCTCGCGCGTCTCCACGCCCTCGGCCACCAGGCGCAGGTTCAGCGTGCGCGCCAGGTGCAGGATGGCGCGCGCCAGCCGGTTCACGTTGTCCTCCTGCGCCACCTCCGTGAGGCTGGGCAGGAAGGTGCGGTCGAGCTTGATCACGTCCACCGGGAAGCGCCGCAGGTAGGCCAGCGAGGAGTGGCCGGTGCCGAAGTCGTCCACCGCCAGGCTCAGGCCCAGCTGCTTGAGCTCGCCCAGCATCTGCGCGGCCGCGTGCGGGTCCTGCATCAGCGTGCCCTCGGTTAGCTCCAGCTCCAGCATGTGCGCGGGCAGGTGCGTCTCGCGCAGCGTCTGCCAGACCGTCGCCACCAGCTGCGGGTCGTGCAGCTGGCGCGGCGAGAGGTTGACCGAGAGCATCAGCGGCCGCTGGAAGGACTGCACCCACTGCCGCGCCTGCGCGCAGGCCTCGCGCAGCACCCAGTTGCCGATCGCACCGATCAGCCCCGTCTCCTCAGCCAGCGGAATGAACTGCGCCGGCGGCACGCGGCCCAGCGTGGGGTGGTTCCAGCGCAGCAGCGCCTCCATGCCCACCACCTCCAGCGTCGTGACGTCCAGCCGCGGCTGGTAGTGCACCTCGAACTCCTGGCGCTCCAGCGCGCGGCGCAGCGCGCTCTCCAGCGTCAGCCGCGTGCGCGCCTCCTCGTGCATCTCGGGCGTGAAGAATCGGTAGCCGTTGCCGCGCGCGAGCTTGGCGCGGTACATCGCGCTGTCGGCGCACTGGAACAGCGCCTCCTTGGTCTCGCCGTCGCCCGGGTACAGCGCGATGCCGATGGAGGCGCCGACGAACACCTCCTGCGACTTCACCAGCATGGGCTCGTCGAACTGCGCCAGCAGCTTCTTCGCCACGGCCGTGGCCGAGCGCTCGCCGTGCACGCAGGGCAGCACCACCACGAATTCGTCGCCGCCCAGCCGCGCCACCAGGTCACCGGGCCGCAGCTTCGCGCGCAGCCGCCGCGCCACCTCCTGCAGCAGCAGGTCGCCGGCCTCGTGGCCCATCGAGTCGTTGACCTCCTTGAAGCGGTTGAGGTCCACGAACATCACCGCCAGCCCGCTGCCGTCGCGCGCCGCGTGGGCAAGCATGTGGTCGGTGTGCTCGTTGAGCCGCGCGCGGTTGGGCAGCTGCGTGAGCGAGTCGCTGGTGGCGAGCTGCTGCAGCCGCCGCTCGGCCTGCTTGCGCTGCGTGATGTCGCGCGCCGTCAGGTACATCACCTCCTGATCGGGTACCCATTTCGCCGACCACGACAGGTGCACCACGTCGCCGTTCTTGGTGCGCCAGCGGTTTTCCAGGTCGTGGACCTCGCCGTGGCCGTACAGGAAGGCCTCGCTGTAGCGCAACAGCGTGGACGCGTAGTCGTCCGGGTGCACGAAGCCGTGCCAGGTGCGCCCCACCATTTCCTCCTCGGCATAGCCGGTGATGCGGCAGCCCGCCGGGTTCACGCGCGTGAAGCAGCCCCGGCTGTCGAGCGCGCACACCATGTCCAGCGAGTTCTGGATCAGGTTGCGGTTCTCGTCGCCCAGGGCGCGCAGCTGCTGCTGGATGCGGTGCTGCTCGGTGACGTTGCGCGACATGCCGCGGTAGCCGACGAAGGCGCCGTCGCGCATCATCGGCTCGCCGGCGATGGACAGGTAATAGGGCGCGCGGCCCAGCAGCGACTTCACGCCGTACTCCAGGTCGCGGAAGGGTTGCCGGCGCTCCAAACAGGCCAGGTACTCCAGCAGCGCGGGCTCCTGCGGGTCCATGGCGATCTCCTGGCGCGTCTTGCCCAGCAGGAAGCGCGAGTCCACGCCCAGCCAAGCTTCGGCCTCGGGGCCGATGACGGTGAAGCGGCCCTGGGTGTCGGTCTCCCAGTAGCAGTCCGACAGCAGCGCGGTGAGGCTGCGGTAGCGCTCCTCGCGTTCCTGCAGCTCCTGGCGCATGGCCTTCTCCGCGGAGATGTCGCGCGACACCGCCACGGTGCCGGCCAGCGCGCCGGTCTGCGGATCGGCCATCACGCGCGTGGCCGTGGCCACCCAGCGGAAGCCGCCGTCGCGGTGGCGCAGCCGCAGCTCCAGTTGCGCCGGCCGCCGTCCGCGGCTCAGCTGCGCCTCGACCTCGGCGCGCACCGCCGCCACGTCCTCGGGGTGGATGAGCTCGTTGGCGTTGCGCCCCAGCAGCTCTTCCTGCCGGTAGCCCAGCAGGTGCTCGCACGCGGGCGAGGCGTAGATGTAGCGGCCATTGGCGTCGTGGCGCGAGATCAGGTCGCTGGCGTTCTCGGTCAGCAGCCGGTACTCGGCCTCGCTGCGCGCGAGCCGCTGCTGCAGGCCGTGCGAGGCCGAGATGTCGGTGATGCTGCCCGCGTAGCCGCTGTAGCGGCCCTGCGCGTCGAAGCAGGCCGCGCCCACGCCCAGCATCCAGCGCACGCCGCCGTCGCTGCGCACGATGCGGTATTCGAGCTGGTAGTCCTCGCGCTGCGCCGTGGCCCGGCTCACGGCGTCCTCGACCAGGGACCGGTCCTCCGGGTGGATGCAGCCGAACCAGTCGGCCAGGGAGAACTCGCTGTGCGAGGCGAAGTAGGCGCGCGCCTGGCGGTTGAGCTGCATGCAGCGGCCCTGCTCGTCCACGGCCCATACCAGCATCCCGATCTCGTCAGCCAGCCTGCGCAGCGCCGCGCCCGCGCCGGTGTCCGTACCCGTGCCTGCCGCGGCGCGGCTGTGCCCTCCTTGCGATGTGCCCGTCACGATCCGGATCCCCTGCCAACCTCTGGTGCTTTTGCTGACCGTTGTTCGGCCGCCGGACCGCGAGCTTGAGGTAGCCAGGGCGCACGCCCGGGGTGGACAGGGCCTTGCCCGGGCCCCGGCGCCCCGTATTGTGAAATGTTTACATCCGGGTAATCCCGATGTGGCCGGCGACGGCCAGCTCGGCTGGCTCAGCGCCGGTAGTCGTCGATGAGCAGCTTGCCCTCGGGGCCGGTGCGCTGCAGCCACTCGTCGATCATGGGCTCGCCCACGGTCTTCTGCAGCCCGGTGCGCAGTGCCTCGGAAGGGGGGGCCACGGTCATGCCCATGTCCTTGAGCGCGGCCAGGAAGCGCTGGTGCCGGGCCTCGGACTGCTTCCAGCCGCGCTGCTCTGCCGCGATGGCGGCCTTGACCACCGCCTTGCGCGTGGCCGGGTCCAGCTGCTCGAAGGCCTTCAGGTTCATCAGCACCGCGTGGCGCGGCACCCAGGCCTGCAGGTCCACGAACACTTCCATGCCCTCGATGGCCTCGGCGCTGAAGCCGTCGGCCGACACCAGCGCCGCGTCCACCTTCCCATGTGCCACCGCCTGCGTCAGCTGCGCTTCGGGCATCGCCACGGGCTTGGCGCCCAGCAGCTTGGCCATGCGCTCGGTCGCGGGGTTGTAGGCGGCCCAGCTCAGGCCGCGCAGCTCGGTGAGCTTGTCCACCGGCTTCTTCAGGAACAGCCCTGGCGGCGGCGAGGGCACCGAATAGAGCATCACCAGCCCCTGCGCCGCGAGCTTCTTGCCCAGCGCCACGCGCTGCGCCTGGTAGAGCTTCTGGGCCTTGGGGTAGCCGCTGGCGAGGAAGGGGATGCTGTCCAGGCCGAAGGTCTGCCACTCCGCCTGCAGCTCCGCGAGCTGCAGCTCCCCGAGAGCCGACTTGCCGTCGGCCACCGCCCGCCGCACCGCCGGGGCCTTGAGCGCCGGGTCGGGCCTGAGGCTGATCTTGAGCCTGCCTTCCGATGCGCTCTCAACTTCCTTGGCGAACTGCGCCAGGTTCTCGGCGTGGAGGCCGGTGTCGGGGGTGGGCGTGGCGACCTGCCACGTGATGGCGTTGGTCGTGGCGGCGCTCGCGGACGAAGCGGGTTTGGCCGCGGTGGCGGCGGTGGCGTTGGCCGTGGCGGCGGCCTGCGCCGGCGCGCCCAGCGACGCGGCGCCCAGGGCCAGCGAGGCCAGCAGGGGTTTGAACATCGAGGCTCCTTGTGGTTGCTGCGGGTTCGATCAGGGATTCTGCGGAGGCAAAAGCCCTCATCCGCCGCAGCGGACCGCCTGCCTGAGGGGGGTCGCAATTGCCGCTATGCTGGCTTTCAACCTCTTCACATCGGCGTGCCGGCGAGGGCGCAACACAGCATGGAAGCACAGCGCTGGGAGTTCTGGATCGATCGCGGGGGCACCTTCACCGACATCGTGGCGCGGCGCCCCGACGGCAGCCTGGCGACCGCCAAGCTCCTCTCCGACAACCCCGAGCAGTACCGCGACGCGGCCGTGGAAGGCATCCGCCGGCTGCTGGGCCTGGCGCCCGGCGCGCTCATCCCGGCGCAGCAGGTGGCGGGCGTGAAGATGGGCACCACCGTGGCGACCAACGCGCTGCTGGAGCGCAAGGGCGAGCGCACGCTGCTCGTCACCACGCGCGGCTTCCGCGACGCGCTGCGCATCGCCTACCAGAACCGCCCGCGCCTGTTCGACCGCCGCATCGTGCTGCCCGAGCTGCTGTACGAGCGCGTGGTGGAGGCGGCCGAGCGGCTGGACGCGCAAGGCGCCGTGGTGTCGCCGCTGGACCTGGACGCGCTGCGCCCGGCGCTGCAGGCGGCCTTCGACGACGGCCTGCGCGCCTGCGCCATCGTCTTCATGCACGCGTGGCGCCATCCGGCGCACGAGCAGCAGGCCGCGGCGCTGGCGCGGGAGATCGGCTTCACGCAGGTGTCGGCCTCGCACGAGGTCAGCCCGCTGATGAAGTTCGTCTCGCGCGGCGACACCACGGTGGTGGATGCGTACCTGTCGCCCATCCTGCGCCGCTACGTGGAGCAGGTCGCGGCCGAGATGCCGGGGGTGCCGCTGTACTTCATGCAGTCCTCGGGCGGGCTCACGCGCGCGGAGCGCTTCAACGGCAAGGACGCCATCCTCTCCGGCCCGGCCGGCGGCATCGTGGGCATGGCGCGCACGGCGCAGGCCGGCGGGCAGCAGCGGGTCATCGGCTTCGACATGGGAGGCACCAGCACCGACGTGTCGCACTTCGCCGGCGAGTTCGAGCGCGCCTTCGAGACGCAGGTGGCGGGCGTACGCATGCGCGCGCCGATGATGAGCATCCACACCGTGGCGGCCGGCGGCGGCTCGGTCCTGCACTTCGACGGCGCGCGGCTGCGCGTGGGCCCGGACAGCGCCGGCGCCAACCCCGGCCCGGCCTGCTACCGCCGCGGCGGCCCGCTCACCACCACCGACGCCAACGTGATGCTGGGCCGGCTGCAGCCGGCGCACTTCCCGGCCGTGTTCGGCCCCAAGGCCGACGAAGCGCTGGACCGGGTGACCGTGCAACGGCGCTTCGCGACGCTGGCGGTGGAGGTGGCGCGCAGGACCGGCCGCGCCGTCACGCCCGAGGCGCTCGCTGAAGGCTTCCTGCAGATCGCCGTGGCCAACATGGCCAACGCAGTGAAGAAGATTTCCGTGGCCCGCGGCTACGACGTCACGCAGTACACGTTGCAGTGCTTCGGCGGCGCGGGCGGGCAGCATGCCTGCGCGGTGGCTGACGCGCTGGGCATGACGCGCGTGTTCGTGCACCCGCTGGCCGGCGTGCTCTCGGCCTACGGCATGGGCCTGGCGGACCAGCTCGCGCTGCGCGAGGCCACGGTCGAGCACGTGCTCGATGCCGACGGGCTGGCCGCGGCCGACGCCACGCTGCGGCGCCTGGGCGCCGACGCGGCGGCGGAGATCGAGGCCCAGGGCTTCGCGCCGCAGGACATCCGCCTGCTGCGCCGGCTGCACGTGCGCTACCTGGGCACGGACACGGCGCTGGAGGTGCCCTTTGGCGACGAGGCCGCCGTGCGCGCCGCCTTCGAGGCCGCGTACCGCACGCGCTTCGCCTTCCTGATGCCGGGCCGGGCGCTGGTGATCGAGAGCGCCGCGGTGGAGGCCGTGGGCCCGGGCGCATTGCCGGCGCAGCAGGCCCAGGCCGAGCAACCGCACCACCCGCTGGCGCAGGCGCAGGTGCGCGTGCACGCGGAAGGGCAGTGGCGCGACGCCCGGCTCTACCGGCGCGAGCAGCTGCTGCCCGGCGCGCTGATCGACGGCCCGGCCATCATTGCCGAGGCCAACGCCACCACCGTGGTCGAGCCCGGCTGGCAGGCGCGGCTGACCGGGCTGGGCGACCTGCTGCTCACGCGCGTGTTGCCGCGCGCCGCGGCCCGCGCCGTGGGCACCGAGGTCGATCCGGTGATGCTGGAGGTGTTCAACAACCTGTTCATGAACATCGCCGAGCAGATGGGGCTGCGGCTGCAGAACACGGCCTACTCGGTGAACATCAAGGAGCGGCTGGACTTCTCCTGCGCGCTCTTCGACGGCGAGGGCAACCTCATCGCCAACGCGCCGCACATGCCCGTGCACCTGGGCTCGATGAGCGAGTCGATCAAGACCGTCATCGCCCGCAACCCCGGCATGCGCCCAGGCGACGTGTTCGTGCTCAACGACCCCTACCACGGCGGTACGCACCTGCCCGACGTGACGGTGGTGACGCCGGTGTGGACCGAGGACGAATCGGGCGTGCTGTTCTACGTCGCCTCGCGCGGCCACCATGCCGACATCGGCGGCATCACGCCGGGCTCGATGCCGCCCTTCTCGCGCCGCATCGAGGAGGAGGGCGTGCTCATCGACAACGTGCTGCTGGTGGAGGGCGGCCGGCTGCGCGAGCACGAGATGCTGGCGCTGCTGAACGGCGGCCCGTACCCCGCGCGCAACGCGGCGCAGAACCTGGCCGACCTGCGCGCGCAGATCGCCGCGAATGAAAAGGGCGTGCAGGAGCTGCACGCGATGGTGGCGCAGTTCGGGCTGGAGACCGTGCAGGCCTACATGCGCCACGTGCAGGACAACGCCGAGGAGAGCGTGCGTTTGGCCATCGCGCGGCTGGACCCGGCGCTCACGCGCGACGGCCGTTTCAGCCTGCCGCTGGACAACGGCGCACGCATCGAGGTGGCGCTGCGCATCGACCGCGGCGCGCGCTCGGCCGTCGTGGACTTCACCGGCACCTCGGCGCAGCGCGACGACAACTTCAACGCGCCCAAGGCCGTGGCGATGGCGGCCGTGCTGTACGTGTTCCGCACGCTGGTGGAGGACGACATCCCGCTCAACGCCGGCTGCCTGAAGCCCATCGAGGTGATCGTGCCCGAGGGCTCGATGCTCAACCCGCAGCCGCCCGCGGCGGTGGTGGCGGGCAACGTGGAGGTGTCCACCTGCGTCACCAACGCCCTCTACGGCGCGCTGGGTGTGCTCGCCGGGGCGCAGCCGACGATGAACAACTTCACCTTCGGCAACGCGAAGTACCAGTACTACGAGACGGTCTCCGGCGGGTCGGGCGCCGGCGTGGCGCTGGGCGGCGAGGGCGCTGGCGAGGAGGGCTTCGACGGCACCTCGGTCGTGCAGACGCACATGACCAACTCGCGCCTGACGGACCCGGAGGTGCTGGAGCTGCGCTTCCCGGTGCGGCTGGAGAGCTACGCCATCCGCGCGGGCTCGGGCGGCGCCGGGCGCTGGCGCGGCGGCGACGGCGGCACGCGGTGCTGCGCTTCCTGGAGCCGATGACGGCGTCGATCCTGTCCAACGGCCGGGTGTATCCCGCCTTCGGCCTGGCCGGCGGCCAGCCCGGCGCGCCGGGGCGCAACGCGGTGCTGCGCGCCGACGGGCGGGTGGAGCCGCTGGGGCACATCGGCTCGGTGCAGATGGCGGCGGGAGACGGCTTCGTGATCGAGACGCCGGGGGGCGGCGGCTACGGGGCGGAGTGAGCGCCAGGACGCCCGGCCGTGTATCAGCCCGCGCGCTGACACAGCCTCACTTCGATCGAGCCGGGTTGTGCCTTCAAGGCGAAGGCCACGGCGGATACGGTTTGCATGACTTCACCACCAAGGACAAATGTCATGCAACGAGCCGGTCCGTTTCCCCGGATGCCGCAGGTCCGCGCAGTACGATGCCTTGCCCTGGCACGGGGCTTGGCTGCCTGGGCCGCCCTGCTGCGCCGGTGCATGGCCCGCTGGGGCCAGGACGACGATGAGCGCTACCTGGTTGCCGCTGGCAACCTGGAAGACCTGGAGCGGCGGCAGCGCCGGCTGGAGCGCGATGGCCTGGGGGCCCCTGGCGCCCGGTTGGGCTGACCCCGCCCCACCTGAACCTCCCATCCATGTTCGTCCTTGACCGCGACTCGCCGCTGCCGCTGGCGGCACAGATCGAACGCCAGCTTCTGGCGCTGCTGCAACAGGGCCGATTTGCGCCGGGCATGCGGCTGCCTTCCATCCGGCAGCTGGCCGGGCAACTGGGCGTGAGCCCCAACACGGTCGTGGTCGCCTACGACCGGCTGGCGGGCGAAGGCTGGCTGGAGCCGCGCGGCACGGCCGGCTACTTCGCCGCCGCGCCCGCTGCCAGGCCGGCCGACGAGGCCGCGCTGATCGAAGCGGGCGTGGAGCGGGACGCGGTGTGGCTGGTGCAGCAGGCCAACGACCAGCCCTCGGGGCTGGTCCAGGCCAGCAGCGGCTCGCTGCCCACGGCCTGGCTGCAGGATGCGGTGCCGCGCAGCGTGCTGCAGCGCGCTTTCGATGCCTTGCCCGGCGGCATGGCCGCGCGCTGTCCGCCACAGGGCTGGCTGCCGCTGCGCGAGCGGCTGGCGTCCATGCTGCGCACGCAGGGCATTGCCGCTGACGCGGGCTGCGTGCTGACCGTCAGCGGCGCCACGCAAGCCATCGATCTCATCTGCCGCGCCTTCGTGCAGCGCGGCGATGCCGTGTTGGTCGAGGACCCGGGCTACCACCTGCTGCGGGCCCGGCTGGCCGACAGCGGCGCGCGCATCGTGCCGGTGCCACGGGTACCGGAAGGCGTCGACCTGGCACGCTTCGAGGCGGCACTGGTCGAGCATCAGCCACGCTTGGCCTTCATCCAGACCCGGCTGCACAACCCCACGGGCTGGACCGCCGCGCCGGGCAACCTGTACCGGCTGCTGTCGCTGGCCGAGCGCCACGGCGTCGTGATCGCGGAGGACGACGTGTACGGCCAGCTGCTGCCCGGCAGCACCACCACGCTGGCGCAGCTCTCGGGGCTGTCGCGCGTGATCCACTACTCCAGCTTCTGCAAGGTGCTCAGCCCGGCGCTGCGCGTGGGCTACCTGGCGGCCGACGCGGCGTTGCTGCAGCCGCTGTTGCGCCAGAAGATCTTCGCCTCGCTCAGCGGCGCAACGCTCAACGAGAGCGTGATGGCCGAGCTGCTGGCCAGCGGCCGGGTGCGCAAGCACATGGAGCGGCTGCAGCAGCGCCTGGCGGCCGCGCGCCAGGCGAGCCTGCGCGTGCTGCAGGAAGTCGGCATCTCCTTCGAGTCGCCGGGCCAGGGCGGGCTGTTCCTGTGGGGGCAGCTGCCCGCGGGCGTCGAGCTGGAGCCGCTGGTCAAGGACGCGTGGCAGCGCGGCATCCTGCTGGCCGGCGGGCAGGTCTTCAGCGTGCTGGACGGGCATGCGCGCAGCATTCGCTTCAACGTGGTCCATGCCCAGCATGTGCGGCTGAGCCGCTACCTGCGCGAGCGCTTCGAGATGCTGTCGGCCGCGCAGCGCTCGCTGGCGCGCATTGCCCGGACGAAGTAGCCGGCCGGCCCCGCGTGGGCGCGCTTCCTGCCCCGTTGCGGGGACTGCGCGCCCGGCGCGCAAGCCCCGTCAAGCGATCGGCAGGAGACCTATCCATGAGCACCCCAGACACCGCCGCCCTGTCCACCGACCACGACGTCGCCCGGATCATGGGCGGCCTCTATGGCGACGGCATCATCGCCCTGCGCGGCGCCTTCGATCGCGCCTGGGTGGAGCGGCTGCGCGAAGACATCGACGCGCTGTTCGATGAGGCGAAGCGGCGTCCGCGCGGCGCGCTGCCGCGCGGGCCCGAGCGCTGGTACGTGGAGGTGCACCCCGAGCGGCTGCGCGGCTTCGTGGACATCGTCTCGCACCCCTGGTTCGTGGCCGTGTGCCGCGCCGTGCTGGGGCCGGACTACAAGGTGATCGAGGTCGGCTTCGACATGCCGGGCCCCGGTGCGCAGGACCAGCCCTGGCACCGCGACTTCCCCATGCCCGACGAGACGCGGCTGGGCCGGCGGCTGAACTCGCTGGCCTTCAACCTCACCGCCGTGGACACCACGCCGGAGATGGGCCCCTTCGAAATCGCCCCGGGCACGCAATGGGACGAGTTCGGGCTCGACGCGGAAGCCACCGGGCGACGCGAGCTGGGCATGTTCCCGCCGCGCGAATGGTTCCCGCGCTACGAGGCGCGGCGCCAGGTGCGCATGGCGCAGATGGGAGACATTTCCGCGCGCTCGGCGCTGACCATCCACCGCGGCACCGCCAACCGCTCCAACCGTTCGCGCCCGGTGCTGGTGGTGGGCGTGGATGCGCCCGATGCGCGCAACGGCGAACGCCACGACATCCAGCTCACGCCCGCCTACGCCGCCTCGCTGCCCGAGGACGTGCGCCGCCACCTGGGCGGGCGCGTGGTGGAGAGGCTGGAGTACATCGAGCAGGCCCATGCCATCCAGGGGCTGCTGAAGGGCGAGTACTGACTTTGAGCCGCGCTTGCCAATGACGTGCACCGTTCGTCCTGAGGCTTCGAAACCTGACACAGGGCGTGCCTTGCGGTGCGTCAAGGATGTGGGCCACCTGAGTCTGGAAGCTCCCAAGCATCGTTGATGCCTCATCAAAGGGCCGGAGGCCTCATTCCAGTTCTGTTTCGAGAGTGAAGTAGATCCCGTTCGGGCCGCGCCTTTCGGCAAGCTCAGGGCGAAGGGCAATTCTTTGCTTCGGGCTTGCGCTTGGACGCGTAGTCCTTGCTAGCGATTCCAGGAGCCGGCTGTCCCTGGTTCCTCTTTCACAGTCCGATAACAGATGCCGTGGAAAACCGTATGACAGTGTCGTAACCGCTGTTGATGGTCAACGCCCGCGCATGATTTTCCCGCCTGCTATGCCGATTGCCGACAGCCATTCCGAGCGCCGGACTGTACGGCTCAACGGTGTTCGGCGTCGCGTGCCACGACACGGCTCGGCCGGCGCCCATGCGAAACCGGCACCACTGCCGCGTTTCAACTATTGGCATCGCACCCGAACCCCGGCCTCATGAAACAAGTTCTCATCGTTGATGACCAGCCCGACCTTCGCAAGCTGCTGAGCTGGTCGCTCGACGTGTTCGAGGATCGCTTGGCCTTGCACGAGGCGGGCGACGGCAGCTCGGCACTGAAGCTGGCCGAGGACATCCGGCCCGACCTGGTGCTGCTCGACGTGATGATGCCCGGCGAGCTCAACGGGCTGCAGGTGTGCCGGCGCCTGCGCGACATGCCTGCGTTGTCCGCAACCAAGGTGGTGCTGCTGTCGGCGCGCGCGCAGACCAACGACATCCAGGACGGCATCGCCGCCGGCGCCAACGCGTACATGGTCAAGCCCTTCAGCCCTCAGCGCTTGATCGAGACCGTAGAACGGCTGTTGCCTGACCTATAAGGACCTTTCCCATGAACCTTCGACGCCGGAGCCTGGGCGCCCTGGCGCTGGCCGGTGCGCTGGGCGCGAGCCTGCCCGCGACGGCAGCCACGAGCTACAGCTTCTCGCCCGTCAACCAATACGGCATCGCCGTGACGGCCGAGTATTGGAACCCGATCATGGCCTACGTCTCCGAGAAGAGCGGCGTGAAGCTGCAGCTCAAGATCGGCCGAACCTCGGCCGACACCACGGCCTACGTGCTGGCCAAGGAGGTGGACTTCGTGTTCACCAATCACCTCTTCAGTCCCGAGCGCGAGCAGATGGGCTGGAAGGTGTTCGGCCGGCGCGAGATGCCGCCGGTGCACGGGCACATCGTGGTGCCCGAGGACTCGCCCATCACCGAGCTGTCGCAGCTCCAGGGCAAGGAAGTCGCATTTCCCGGCCCCGAGGCCACGGTGTCCTACAAGTTCACCTATGCGCAGTTGCTGGCGCGCAAGATCGACGTCAGGCCCGTTTTCGCCGGCAACGCCGACGGTGCGTTCGTGCAACTGTTCAGCGGCAAGGCCGCGGCCGTGGGCATGAACTCGCAGCTGACCGAGGGCTACACGCGCCGGGAGGGCAAGAAGTTCCGCGTGCTGTGGTCCTCGCCGCCGCTGCACGACCTGGCGCTGATGCATTCGGACCGTGTGCCCGATCGCGATGCCCGGGCCGTGGCCAAGGCCTTCCTGAACATGCACCTCGACCCGCGCGGGCGCGACATCCTGGAGCAGGCCTCGCGCGTGGCGGGCATGAAGCAGCCGGCGCACTTCGTGGTTTCGGACGGCAGCGAATACGCACCCTACCGCGAGTTCTACCGCACGGCGCCGCCCCAACTGCGCTAAGGCTGCGAGCCCGGTCACGGTGAGGAAGTTCAAGCTCTGGCTGCCGCGTTCGCTGGCCGGGCGCGTGTTCGTGCTGTACGCGGTCACGCTGGTGCTGTTCGTCGGCGGAGGGCTGGGACTGTTCTACCGCTACCAGTTCCTGGTCGAGCTGGAGAACTCGCACCTGCGCGCCGAGTCGCTGATCGAGGTGGTGGCGCCTGCCGTGGCCGACAGCGCCGTGATCGGTGACTACGACACCATCCGGCGCACGCTGGAACGCTCGATCTACCACACGGACTTTGCCTATGCCGCATTCCTCGACATCAAGGGCGCCATCATCCATGCTGAACGCAAGGACCCGCCCCACGTCGAGCCGCCTGAATGGCTCAAGTCCTTCATCGCCGCGAGCCTGTACGACACCAACCAGCCCATCGTGGTGGGCGGACGCGACTACGGCGTGCTGCGCTTGGGCTTCGCTCCCGACCGTATCGCCGGCAACCTGTGGCGCCTGGCCCGCAGCGCGTTGGCGCTGGCAGCGCTGGCGCTGGCGCTGGGGCTGCTGGGCATCCGCCTGGCGCTCAAGCGCTGGCTGGGCAACCTGGACCGCATCGAGTCCATAGAGGCCGACATGCGCTCGGGCATCGTGAAGCCGGAGCGTGCCTTGGCCGATGACGCGCCCATCGAGATCAAGCGGACTTTCGACATGATCAGCCGCGCCGCGGCCAGCATGCAGATGCAGCGCGAGCAGGCCGCGGTGACGCTGGGCGCCATCGCTGACGGAGTATTCACGCTCGACGCCGGCGGCCGTGTGGTGCTGGCCAACCCGGCGGCCTGCGATGCGTTGGGGCTGCCCGGGGACCGGGTGCTGGGCCGTGCTGCGCACGAGCTGCTGCCCGAGCTCTTCGGCGGCCAGGCCTGCTACGCGCCTTGGCGAGGGCGCCGCGCAGGCATCGTGGCGAGCGACGGCCGCCCGCGCACGATCGACACCACGCTGTCCTCGATCACCGGTCCGGACGGCGAGCTCTACGGCCATGTGCTGGCCTGCCATGACGTCTCCGAGCAGCACGCGCTCCAACAGAAGTTGCAGGAACAACTGCGTTCGCGCCAGGCGGCGCTCACCGCGCTGCGGGGCGTCCTCGAAGGCCTGATGCCCCGGGCGCAAGCCGGCCACCCTGTGCCGGCTGGTGGTGACATCGAGGCCATCTCGCACATGATCTCGGGCCTGGTGCAGCGGCTGCAGGAGCACGGCGAGCAACTCAAGGCCATTTTCGCGCTCAGCCCGGACGGCTTCGTCTCCTTCGACCATGCGCGCCGCGTGGGCTACGTCAGCCCGGGCTTCACGCGCCTCACGGGACTGGAAGCGCAGGAGGTGTCGGGCCGGGACGAGCAGGGTTTCATGGCGCTGCTGGCCGCGCGCTGCGCGAATGGGCCGCAGGCCATGCCGGACTTCGATGCCTTGCGCCGCGCCGAGGTGGAACGCCGCAACGGCCAGGGACGCCGGGTGCTGCTGAGCGTCGAGCGCCCGACGAGACGCACGCTGAAGGTCACGTTGCGCCCGGGCGACGGCGCCATTTCTCAGATGCTGCATCTGCGCGATGTGACGCACGAGACCGAAGTGAGCCAGATGAAGAGCGAGTTCCTCTCCACGGCCGCTCACGAGCTGCGCACGCCCATGACCAACATCTATGGCTTCGCCGAGCTGATGATGAGCCGCAAGCTCTCGCCGGCCAGGCAAGCCGACATCATCGCCACCGTGCACCGGCAGACCGGGCTGATGATCTCCATCGTCAACGAGCTGCTGGACCTGGCGCGCATCGAGGCGCGGCGTGGCAAGGATTTCAACGTCGAGCGCCTGGACTTGTGCGCCCTGGTGGGCGAGGTGGTCCACGACTTCAAGCCACCGCAGGAACGCCCCGGCCCCGTGATGCAGCTGCCCGCCCGGCCGTTGCACGTGCGCGTGGACCGCAGCAAGCTGGCGCAGGCGCTGGGCAACGTGCTCTCCAATGCCTACAAGTATTCCCCTGCGGGCGGCGAGGTTCGGCTCGCGCTGCGCCTGGACGACGGCACCGCGGCCGGCGCAACGTCGCGCGTGGGACTGGTGGTGAGCGACCGGGGCATTGGCATGACGCCGCAGCAGCTCGCGCGCGTGAGCGAGCGCTTCTACCGGGCCGACACCTCCGGCAGCATCCCGGGTACCGGGCTGGGCATGAGCATCGTCAAGGAGATCATCGAGCTGTTGGGCGGAACGCTGGAGCTGGCCAGCGAATTCGGCCGGGGCACCGAGGTCACGCTGTGGCTGCCGCTGGCGTGGGTCTCTTCGGAGACAGGGCAGGCGCCTGGCGCGCCAGAGGGCGCCGAGCCGCCAGCGTCCATCGCCTCGGATCAGGCCGCTGCGGCCGGAGCCATCGGCGCAGGCGGAGTGCTGATCATGAAGCTGTGACAGTCAGGTAACAACGTGTGTTCGGCGCTGTTCAAGAATGCCTGCTGTTAGCCGTACCGAGTCCCAGGAACACCGCTGTCGCAGCCGGATCAAGCCGGTCGCGGCGCTGCCGATGGCACCCCGGGGTAGACGAGCCTGCGCGCAAGGGACCATGAACAAGCGAAGCCTGATCGTTGACGACAACCACCTCACGGGGCGCTTGGTAAGCGTCTTCCTGACGCGCCTGGGCTGGCAGCCGGAGCTGGTGGGCAGCGGTCAGGAAGCGCTGGAACGGCTGGCGCGCGATCCGGTCGACTTGGTGCTGCTGGACCTGCGCATGCCGGGCCTGCCCGGCGAGCAGGTGTGCCGCACCATCCGCGACGAGTTGAAGCTGCACCAGCTGCCGGTGGTGGCCTTCACCGCGCACAGCATGCCCGAGGAGAAGGCTCGCATCATTGCCGGCGGCTTCGACGGCGTGTTGATCAAGCCCATCTCCTTCGACGACGTGTGCCGCCTGTGCAACGACCTCGCCCATGCCCGGGTTGCGGCATGAGTGCCGAAGGACGGGAGCTGCCGCGCAGCGCGTGGGTGGTGCTGCCCGGGAACATGGCGGCCGCAGCGCTGGCCGCAGCGCTGGAGGCTGCGGGCTGGCACGTGCCGCGGGTGGTGTCTGGGCTGGTTGCCTTCACGGAATTGCTGCGCCAAGGCGGTCCGCTACCCGACCTGGTGATCTGCGGCCTGTATTTCGAGGACGGCGATGGGCTGCAGCTCACGCGCGCCTTGGGCGGCCTGGCGCAGCCGCCGGCCGTGTTCTATGCCAGCCGCCAGCAGCGCGCCGTCATCAAGGCCGCCATCAATCTGGCCGTGGCGTGCCGCGTGCGGGTGGCCGGCTACTGCGAAACGCCTGAGGACGCTGGAGCGATCGTGCGCGACCTGGCCGGCTTCAGCATCCAGCCACCGGCCAGGCCGCGGCCGATGCTGCCTCAGCTCGGCCGCAACGAGGTTGCCGAGGTGCTGCGCCAGGGGCGGCTGGAAGGGTGGGTGCAGCCCAAGATGCGCCTGGCCAGCGCGGAGGTCGTGGGCTTCGAGTGCCTGATGCGTGGCCGGGACGAGGCGGGTACCCTGATCACGCCCGACCGCCTGGTACCGGCGCTGTGCAGCCACGGCCTGATCGAGGAAGCGACGCTGGAGATGGCTCGGCAGACCGTGGACGTGGTGGCCCAATGCCTGCTCGAAGGCATGGCCATCAGCGGATCGATCAACGTGTCGGTAGCCTCCCTGTCGGACCGCGTCTTTTGCCACGAGCTCGCGCGCGTGACCGAGCGAGCGCAGCTCGACCCGAGCTGGCTCACGGTGGAAATCACCGAAAGCGATGCCATGGCGGACTTGTCCACGGTGATCGAGAACACCGCGCGCATCCGCATGCTGGGTTTCAATCTGGCGATCGATGACTTCGGAACCGGTTATTCCAGCTTGTACCAGCTGTCCCAGATCCCGTTCTCGGAGTTGAAGATCGAACGCATGTTCGTGGCCAACGCCGACACCGATCCGCGCAAGCGCGCGATCGTGCAGGCCTGTGCCCAACTGGCCGCAGCGCTGGACTTGAAGGTGGTGGCCGAGGGCGTGGAGACTGTGGAAGAGCTGGCCGTGGTGCGCGCTGCGGGGTGCACGGAGGTGCAGGGCTACCTGGTGGCCAAGCCGCAGCCGGCGGCGCAGGCGCTGCAGTGGCTGCGCGCGCTGGAGCTGATGCGGGTGACGCTGTAAGCCGACGCTCGCCGTCTGGCCGGCGGCAGGGCGCGACGCGTTTCGCGCCCGGGCAACGCTCATGCAGGCAGCTTCACTGCCTCCACCGCCGCACGCAGCGCAGCGCAGTTCTGCCGCACGTCGGGACACTGCCCCGCGTGCAGGGCCGCCTCGATGTCCGTGCAGACTTGCGTGATCTCCGGGTGGCCGTAGGAGCCTGCCGAGCCCTTGAGCGTGTGCACCAGGTGCGCCAGCAACTTCAGCTCGCCGCGCTGCAGCGCCGTTTCGATCTCGGCCAGGCGCTCAGGCAGCCCGCGCCGGAAGTCGGCGCAGAGCAGCTGCAGCTGCCGCATCATCACGGCATCGGGCGAGGGCGTGGCTGCAGGCATGCGCAGGTGCCGCGCTACAGCTGCGTAGAGGCGCCGGGGAGGCACCGGCATGACCAGCACGTCCGTGCAGCCCAGGCCGAGGCAGCGCTGTGCATCGGGGCTGGCCCCGTCGGCAGCGAGCGCCACCACCGGCGTGTAGCAGCCCACGGCCTGCAGCAGCGCGATAGCGGCAAGGCCCTCCACCTCCGGGCTCTGCACGTCCATGAGCACCAAGCCATAGTCTTTGGCCAAGGCGGCCTCCACGGCGGTGCGGCCGTTGTCGACGATGTCGGTCTCCAGGCCGGCTCGGTGCAAAAGCGGCGGCAACTGGCGCTGGCAGCCCACATCGTCGCTGGCCAGCAGCGCCCGTCCGCTCAGTGCCGGAGCCTCGACCAGGTCGGTGAACTCGGTGAAGACAACGCCCATCATGGATGCCCCTGCTGCTGTTGAACGAATCCCGGCCTCTTCGGCCATCGTTCTTTGGAATTGAGTGTCCCGCGTCTGGCGGTATGACAAGGTACCGCTTGAGGAGCGTGCGCGGTACGCCGCAGATGCAGCGTTCACACTGTGGTGACAGTCGCCCCTCAACCGGCTGGTCGGAGGAGTCGATGAGACCTCAACGCCTTCCTTGCGCAATTTGGTTGCTTACCGCGACGTCTTCCGCGCGCCGGTTTCCATGTTCCAGTCCACTGCATTTCCCCGATCCCTGCTCAGCCGTGGGTGGCGCCTGACAGCGCTGCGTGAGATGCGCTGGCCGCTGAGCCGGCTCGTGGCTGCAGGGACCGCGCTGGCGCTGCTGGTGGCCTGGGGCGGTGTGAGCCTGCTGCTGCAAGCGAAGTGGAACGACACCGTGCAAGCGGAGGTGCGCCAGAACGCCAATCTGGCGCGTGTGCTGCAGGAGCAGACGGTGCGCGTGATTGCCGCGGTGGACCAGGCCGCCTTGCGCTTGCGAGACACCGTTCGCAGTGGTGAGTTCGTCAACGCGGAGCTGCCGCAGTTCGCCAACGAAACCGGCCTGGCTCCAAAGATCCTGGTGCAGCTGTCGCTGATCGATGCCCAAGGCCGCTTCGTCGGCTCCAACATCGACCCTGACGGCAACAAGACCGGCCACGTGGATTTGAGCACCCGCGAGCACGTGCGGGTTCACCTGCAGCCCGCCGCGTTGCCCGGCGCAGCACTGGACGACAACGGCCTGTTCATCGGCAAGCCCGTGCTGGGCAAGGTGTCGGGACGGTGGACCATCCAGCTTTCGCGCCGCATCGATGCGGCCGACGGCCGTGTCCTCGGCGTGGTCGTGGCCTCGCTGGACCCGGGCTATTTCGAAGAGGTGTACCGCGGCGTCGAGCTGGGAACGCAGGGCGCGGTGACGCTGGCCGGGGCGGACCGCGTCGTGCGAGCGCGGGTGCTCGGCGGTACCAGCCAGGGCCTGGGCAGCACGATCAGCATGAAATCCGTGCAGGGCCGCTACCTGCAGCAGGCCACTGTGGCAGGCCACTACATCTCCACCAGCAGCATCGACCGGGTTGAGCGTATCGTGGCTTTCAGGCGCGTGGGCGAATCCTCGCTGTACGTGCTGGTGGCCACCGCCACCGCTGAGGCGTTGCAGCCGTGGCGTACCACGCGCACGATGATGCTGAGCCTGACCGCGCTGCTGACGGCGGCCATCCTGGCCGCTGCGTTCATCTTCCTGTCGGGCGTGCACCGCCTGGAGCGCAAGAATGAAGCGCTGCGCCGTAGCGAGGCGCAGGCCCTTTCGGCCAGCCAGGCCAAAAGCGAGTTTCTCGCCGCCATCTCGCACGAGCTGCGCACGCCGCTGACCAGCATCCGCGGCTACGCCGAGCTGATGGAACACCGCCTGGAACACCCGAAGTTCCGTGAAAGCGCCGGGCTCATTCGCAAGGGCGCGGAGCATCTCAACGAGCTGCTCACACAGATCCTGGACCTCGCCAAGGTCGAGGCCGGCGCCATGCCCGTGAACCTGGCGCCCGTGGCGCTGCGCCCGGTGCTGCAGGGCACGCTTGACTTCTTCGCGCTGACCGCGCGCGCCAAGTGTCTGGCCCTGGAGCTGGACGTGGCTGCCGACGTGCCGGACGAGCTCGTCTGCGACGACTTGCGCCTGAAGCAGGTGCTCAACAACCTGTTGTCCAACGCGCTGAAGTTCACCGCCCAGGGCGGCGTTCGCGTCGAGGTGCAAAGGCAGGACGAAGCCGTGTGCTTCCACGTCGTGGACACGGGGCCCGGCATTCCGGCCGAGCTGCAAGAGACCGTGTTCGAGCGCTTCCGCCAAGCCAACGGTCGCGTGTCATACGAGCACGGCGGTACGGGCCTGGGGCTGGCGTTGTCACGCGAGCTGGCCCACTTGCTGGGCGGAACGCTGACGCTGCAGTCCGCGCCCGGCCAAGGCTGCCGTTTCACGCTGAGGCTGCCGCTACCCCTTGGCGGAAAGGGCTTCATTCCGGCCCATGCCAATCACGAATGACGGTGTTTCTAGACGCAGAGCGTTTGGTAAAAAGTTGCGTTCTCAATTAAAAAGGTGATAGGCCCTACAGGCTAGTGTTTTTGCGTAGCCACCGAAATTCGTGCATTTTTCTTCATCCATGGAGAAATCTGGCGCTACTGCGTTGACAAATCTCATCTGGATACACAAAGGCGCAACAGTTGGCTGCGCATCTTGTTTCAGACTTGGTGTTCGGTATTCAAACATCGCGCTTGGAAAGCCGCGCGACGAGAGTAGTAGTTACGGGAGCAGGCCGGCATATCCGTAACGACCAGGTCGGACCAGTCTTTCAGTTCTGCCTCTGACCGTACACAGCACACGCAATGGATGGGTAGGAGAACACCGTGAGAACCAATCTGCCAGTGACCAACCGCGAATTCGAGATTCCGGTCGGCACGACTTTGATGTCCACCACCGACGCCAGCAGCCGTATTGCATACGCGAATGCTGCGTTCATCCACGTCAGCGGCTTTGACCTCAAGGAGCTCTATGGGCAGCCGCACAATCTGGTGCGCCATCCCGACATGCCGCCCGCGGCCTTCGCTGACATGTGGGACACGCTCAAGGCGGGACTGCCCTGGACCGCACCAGTGAAGAACCGGCGCAAGAATGGAGACCACTACTGGGTGATCGCCAACGCCACGCCGATGTGCCGCAACGGCCAACTGGTGGGTTACATGTCGGTGCGCACGCCAGCCACTGACCAGCAGGTCCAAGCCGCCGAACGGCTGTATGCCGATCTGCGCGAGGGGCGCAGCAACGGCCGTGCGATCTATCGTGGCCTCGTGGTGCGCAAAGGGCTGCGCTCGGCGCTGTCGGCATTCCAGTTGTTCTCAGTGCGCACTCGGCTGCTGATCGGTGCAGCGCAGGCAGCGCTCGTGCCGGCCGTGGTCGCCGTGTCTGAGGCACAGTCGTTGTCTGGGCAACTTGTGATGGCCACTGCTGGTCTGGGCGGTGCACTGGTGGGCCAGATTTTCTTGTGGCGGCAACTCGGCAAGCCGCTGCGCGGCATTCGCGAGCAAGCCATGCAGGTCGCTGCAGGGGGCACGGCAAAGGATTTGGCGCTAAACCGCGTAGACGATGTCGGGCTCATCATGCGTGCCGTCAACCAAGCGGGCCTGAATCTGCGTGCGCTGGTGGATGACGTGGCTGAACAGGTAGAAGGGGTGACGGTGGCCAGTCGTGAAATTGCGGCGGGCGGCAACGACCTGAGCAGCCGCACGGAGAAGACGGCCGCCAGCTTGCAGGAAACTGCGGCGTCGATGGAGCAGATCACGCAGACCATCCAGCAGAACACGGCGACATCGGTACAAGCGCGCAAGGTGGCTGAGCAGGCTTCGGAGGTCGCGATGCACGGCGGTGAGGCGATGCAAAAAGTGCAGGTTCAGATGGCGGGCATTCAAAGCCACAGCACGCGCATTGCCGACATCATCGGTGTCATCGACAGCATTGCGTTTCAGACCAATATCCTGGCGCTCAATGCTGCGGTGGAGGCCGCTCGTGCTGGTGAGGCAGGACGCGGTTTCGCTGTGGTGGCCAGCGAAGTGCGGAATCTGGCGCAGCGTTCGGCCACCGCGGCACGTGAGATCAAGTCGTTGATCCAGGAGTCGGTGCAACAAGTGGACGAGGGCAGCCGCCACGTGGCACAGGCCGGGGCCACGATCCAACGCATCATTGGGCAGGTGAGCCAAGTCTCGACCATGGTGGCCGAAATATCGCAGGCGTCCGAACAGCAAGGCATCGGCGTGGCGCAGGTACACCAAGCCATTGCAGAACTCGACAGCGCGACGCAGCAGAATGCCGCGCTGGTGGAGCAGAGTGCTGCCGCGGCCAATTCATTGAGCAGCCAAGCGCGACGACTGTCGGAGGCCGTCGGCGTTTACCGCAGCGGAGTGTGATGCCGCCTTGCGGCGGCCTAGGACTGCATAAATAGAGTCACCTCTGGCAAAAAGCGGTTGGGTCAAAGGTCAGAAGCCACAGCCATGCGGCACGCTCGCGCGTCGAGGCTGTGCCGCTGTGGCATCAACCGCAGGCTCGGCCGCTTTGAGTCCGCCGCTACTGTCTGCAAGGACTGCCATGGTGCCTGCTGGATCGCTGTCGAAACCTCGAATGCTTCAATGACGTATCTGCCGTTTTCGCTTTTACCATTATTTTTTTGGGCCTTTGACCTGAATTTGGATTTGTCAAACGCATGAAATATCGCTTTGAATTTTTTGGTCAGCGCGATGGATATTTTTGGGAATTTCGCCGTCGCTGCATACGGCATGGTCGATCTCTGTAAATTATTTGCCGGCATGTAGTTTCCATATAAGGGGTGATCCCGTGCTTTGCTGATGATGCAAAATCATCAAAATACTTTATTCAATGACAGCCGAATCAATGCTGGAGCGCCGTTCAAGCCAACGGAAGTTTTTTTCGACTTCTGCTTGCCTGACTCGTCAAGATGATGCCTGCGTACAGGGGCGCACGCTGGATATAAGTTTGACCGGTATGGCCGTTGTTATGCCATTTTCGCCAGCGCTCGGGCTGGTGTGCAAGATTGCTTTCTCTGTGCCGACGGCTGCGCGGCAAAGCAAGAGAGTCGAGATTGCAGGCCGCACAATTTATTCAATTCTCAGCGGCCCGCAAGGCGGCTTCAGGATTGGCCTTGAATTCATGGACATTTCAATGGATGTTGTTTCCGTCATCCAGGCGTTTATCAAATTGTAGGGGTGCAGTTTGCCTGCTGCTGATGTCTTTCGAATTTTGTAAGCACTCTCTCGTTGCTTTTTTACTTGGCTGTGATGACTGGATGTCTTGGTTTGTATGAATTTTCGCCGTTTGGGACATGCCGTGTATCCGGAAAGTGGTGGCGTGAAAAGCTCTAAAACGTGAGACTGATGAAAAGATTGAAGGCTTTTTGTAGATTTCGTCCTGTTTGCTCTGCTTGAAAAAGACAATTCCCATGTCAGAAACTGCTGCTGTGCCTCCTGCCTCCAACAAGAAAAAGAGGTTTCTTGTTGCCGGCGTGTTGGTGGCGATCGTGCTTTCCATAAGTGCTGCCGGAGCATTCTTCTTCTTCAAATCCCGTCTTCATGATGAAGAAGATGACGATGCTCAACTCACAACGCCAAGTGTCGAACGGAAGTCTGGCGCTCGCGAGGCCAAAATGCCTCCCGTGTTCTTGCAATTGGACCCGTTCACGTTCAACCTTGCTGACCGTGACGCTGAACACATGGCGCAACTGACCTTGACACTGGAAATAGCAGACAGTCAGGTGGCCGAGCAGATCAAACAGTTCATGCCATTGATACGCAGTGACATCTTGTTGCTGCTGTGCCGTAAACATGCCCATGAACTTCGCACGGAGGAAGGAAAGGTCCTTTTGGCTGCCGAACTGCTGGTCACGGCCTCGGGTGCACTGGGCCACAAGTTGCCGATCCAAGCTGTCTTGCGGCGCGCAGACTCCGATCAGTCCAATATGGGCAAGGATATGAAGCTGCCCATCAAGGCGGTCCATTTCGTCAACTTCATTGTGCAGTGAGATGGCATAGGCACGGAGAACAGCATGCCCGTGTCCGCCACCCGCGCAGTGCTCTGTTATCGCGAAGCGGCGGCTGCCAGCTTTAGGGCCGTTTCACGACCGAGCTGAGCCCGGAATGGGCTGGCTCCTCTCGCGCCACGCGTGGCACGTCCCTTGCGGACTGCGCCTCGCGCCGGCCGCCCGCGCGGGGCCGGCGCACCTTCATCAACCGCCGCGCGGCCTGCGCGCCCGCCTGGATGC
>JAEYPG010000465.1 GCA_023410975.1 Pseudomonadota bacterium | reverse complement strand
GCTCCGCTCCGGCGCAGGCCGGCGCTGCCGTGGGGCGCGGCGGCCAAGCGCAGGAGTTCGTGGCCGCGCACCATGAGGCCGCGCGCGAGGCCGAGGCCGTCACCGGCATCCCGGCGGCATTCATGATCGCGCAGGCCGCGCACGAGACCGGCTGGGGCCGGCGCGACATCCGCATGGCCGACGGCAGCCCCTCGCACAACCTCTTCGGCATCAAGGCCGGGCCGAACTGGAAGGGCCCGGTGGCCGAGGTGCTCACCACCGAATACTTCAGCGGCCAGCCGCGCCAGGTCGTGCAGCGCTTCCGCGCCTACGCCAGCCCGCAGGAGTCCTTTGCCGACTACGCCCGGCTGATCAAGAACAGCCCGCGCTACGCCAACGTCGTGGCCAACGGCGGCAGTGCCCAAGGCTTCGCGCAGGGCCTGCAGCGCGCGGGCTACGCCACCGACCCGGCCTACGCCGAGAAGCTCGGCCGCGTCATCGACACCACCCTGCGGCTGCAGCGCACGCTGACCTGAAGCCGCACCAGACGAACCAGCATCTACCGGAAGCTTCCGCATGGCCTTCTCCCTGTTGTCCGTGGGCGCGCGCGCGATGAGCGCCAACTACGCCGCGCTGCAGACCACCAGTAACAACGTCGCCAACGCCAACGTCGAGGGCTATTCGCGGCAGCAGGCCAACCTGCGCACCACGGCCGGGCAGCCCCTGGGCTCGGGTTTCGTGGGCAGCGGCGTGAAGGTGGGCAGCATCACGCGCGCGCACGACGCCTTCCTCACGCGCGAGGCGACCACGGCGCGCTCGCAGGCCTCCTTCGACAGCACGCGCCTGGGGCTGCTGTCGCAGCTGGAAAGCGCCTTCGCCACCGGCGACGCGGGCGTGGGCGCGGCGGCGAGCGATTTCTTCACCGCGCTGTCGGATCTGGCGAGCGCTCCCGGCGACACCGCCGCGCGGCGGTCGGTGCTGTCGCGCGCGGGCGAGCTGGCGCAGCGCTTCTCCAGCGCGGGCCAGACGCTGGAGACCCTGCAGTCCGGCGTGGTGGCGGAGCTGCGCACCTCGGTGGACAGCGTCAACGGCCTGACCGGCAGCCTGGCGCAGCTCAACGACGAGATCGTGCGCCAGCAGGCGCTGGGCCAGCCGTCCAGCGAGCTGCTCGACCAGCGTGACCAGCTGGTGCAACAGCTCAGCGGCTTCATGCAGGTCACCACCCTGGCCTCGGACGACGGCGCGTTGAGCGTGTTCGCCGCCGGCGGCCAGAGCCTGGTGCTGGGCGGGAAGGCGCAGAAGCTGGAAGTGGTGGCCGACAAGCTGGACGGTTCGCGCGCCACGGTGGCGCTGCGCGAGGCCAACGGCAGCGTGCGCCGGCTCGACAGCGGGCTGCTGGAGAGCGGCGGCTCGGTGGGGGCGCTGCTGCGCTTCCAGAACGACGACCTGGTGGCCGCGCGCAACTCGTTGGGCCAGATGGCCCTGGCGCTGGCCGCGCGCACCAACGAGCAGCAGGCCCGCGGCCTGGACCTGGGCAACCCGTCCGGGGCGGGCGCACCGATCTTCACCGACTTCGTCGCGCAGTCCCTCGCCGGCGGGCTCAAGGCGCTGCCGGCCCAGGGCAACACGCTCACCAACGTGGGTATCCACATCACGGACGCCTCGCTGCTGGAAGCCGAGGAGTACACGCTGGAGGCCCAGCCCGGCGGCACCTTGCTGATGACGCGCGGCAGCGACGGCGAGCAGTTCTCCAGCGCCGATGGCGGCGCCACCTTCAAGAGCGCCTCCGGCGGCGACTTTCACCCCGGCTTCACGCTGCAGCTGGGCGGCACCCCGGCTGCGGGCGACCGCTTCCTGCTGCAGCCCGTGGGCCAGGCCGCTGCCCGGATCGAGCGCGTGCTGAACGAACCCAAGGGCGTGGCCGCGGCCGCGCCGGCCACGGTCACGGCCGCAGGCACCAACAAGGGCACGGCTGCGGTGTCGGCCCTGACGGTCACCGGCGACGCGGCTTCCGTCCAGGCCCGGATGCCGGGCAAGCTCACCTTCACCGACGATGCCGGCGCCTACACGTGGACGCAGATCGACGCCAACGGCGACCCGGTGGGCACGGCGCTGACCGGCACCTGGACGGGCAGCCAGCCGCTGTCGCTGCCGGGCCTTGAGCTCAAGCTCACGGGCCAGCCCAAGTCCGGCGACACCTTCGGGTTCCAGTCCACGCCGTACCCGGGCACCAACAGCGGCAATGCCAAGGCGCTGGCGGCACTGGCCAGCGAGGCGCTGGTGGGGCGCAGCTGGAGCGCCTCGGGCAACAGCGGCGGCTCGACCCTCATCAACGCCTACGCCGGCGCGCTGTCCGGCGTGGGCACGCGGGTGCAGGCCGCCGAGACGGCCAGCGACATCTCCTCCCGGGTGGCCACCGACGCGCTGGCGCGGCGCGATTCGCAGAGCGGCGTGGACCTCGACGAGGAGGGCGCGAAGCTGCTCGCCTACCAGAAGAGCTACCAGGCCGCGGCCAAGGTGCTGCAGGTGGCGCAGTCGGTGTTCGACACGCTGCTGGATGCCACCTCCGGCCGCTGACGCGCCGCCGCCCAGCATGACGACCCTGACTGAACAGAACTTTCCGCACCACGGCCCGCGTGCCGCCAGGAGCCGCCCATGAGGATTACCACCGCCGCCGCCTTCCAGAAGAGCGTCTCCAACCTGCAGGAGCGGCAACGCAAGCTGCAAGACGCGCAGGAGCACATCGGCGCCCAGAAGCGCGTGCTGCGCGCCAGCGATGATCCGGTCGCGGCGGCGCGCGCGGAGCGGGCGCGTGGACAGATCGCCAGCAGCGACGCGCAGCAGCGCTCGCTGCAGGCCAGCCGCAACGCCATGACACAGGCGGAATCGACGCTGGGCAACGCCGGCGAGCTGCTGACGGATGCCTACACGGCACTGATGAGCGCGGGCAACGGCGCCTTCGACGACGCCAGCCGTGCCACGGTGGCGCAGACGCTGCAGAACCTGCGCGACCAGCTGCTGGTGCTGGCCAACCGCGAGGACGGCTCGGGCAACTACGTCTTCGGCGGCCAGGGCGCGAGCACACCGCCTTTCATGATGGACGGCGCGGGCAAGGTCTCCTTCCAGGGTGAGCGCGGGGAGCAGGCCACCGCGGGCACCGAGGCGCTGCCGCTGACGCTGGACGGTGCCGCGGCCTGGGTCAACGCGGCCGACGGCAACGGCTTCTTCAAGACCACCAACACCAACAGCACCACGGCGTACTCGGACGGCGGCCGCGTCATCGACCCGAAGACGTTCTTCGACCAGACCTCGCCGCCGCCGGACTACAAGGTGCAGTTCAGCAGCACCGGCGGCGCACTGACCTACACCGTGCTCAAGAACGGCGCGGCGATGCCCGATGCGACGGACAAGCCGTGGGCCGGCGGCAGCACGGCCAAGGCGGTGGCGTTCGACGGCATGAGCTTCTCCATCGGCGGGCTGCCCGCGGACGGCGACGTGTTCGAGGTGCGGCTGTCGCAGCCTCGGCACAACGTGTTCGAGACGCTGGACAAGGCCATCCAGGAGCTGCGCACGCCGGGACGCACCAGTGCGCAGCTGTCGCAGACGATCCAGGACGGGCTGGCCGGCGTCAGCCGCTCGTCCGACGTGCTGAGCGCGCTGCGCAGCCGCGTGGGCGAGGCGCTGGTGCACATCGACCAGGCCGAGGAGCGCAACGGCACGGCCAAGCTGCAGGCGCAGACCGTGCGCAGCGAGGCCGAGGATCTGGACCCGGTGGCGGCGCTGGCCGACATGCAGCTGCAGACCACCAACTACGACGTCGCGCTCAAGACCTACTCGATGGTGCAGAAGCTCTCGATCTTCAACCACATCGGCTGAACGCGGCCGGCACCGGGGCGCGCCGGGCTAAAGCTGACACCGCTTTAATGCCGCCCAGGCGGCGGCGTTGCCTGCTCCCCCGTTTCGCGGGGCAGAATGCAGGCAACGCCCAAGCAAGCGCCCGACATGACCGACCAAGACCCCTCGCAGGCCCTGCTGGCCGCGCTGAGCCCGCCGCTGGATGCCGAGGCTCTGCAGCGGCTCAACGAGCTCGATCCCGGCGGCCGCCATGGCCTGTTGCCCAAGGTGCTGCGCACCTTCGACGGCTCCACGCGCCGGCTGCTGGAGCAGCTCGTGACCGCCCGTACCGCGGGAGACCTGGACGCGCAACGCATGGTGGCGCACACGCTCAAGTCCTCCTCGATGAGTGTGGGCGCCCTGCGGCTGTCGCAGCTGTGCGCCGATGCCGAGCAGCGGCTGCGCGAGCAGCGCAGCGACGAGCTGCAGCCGCTACTCGACGATCTCGAAACCGAATGCCGGCAGCTGCTGTCCACGCTGCAGCCGCTGCTGCCCGCGGCCTGAGCCGATGAACTTGCCCCTGCCGCTGGGCGCGGACGAAGGTCCCGAGCAGCCCAAGGTGCTGCTGGTGGATGACGACAAGGTGCAGCTCATGCTCACGGGCGCGGCGTTGCGCCAGCGTGGCTTTGCCGTCACGGAGGCCGACGGCGGCGCGCAGGCGCTGCAGCTGCTGGCCGAGGCGCCTTTCGACATCGTGGTGCTGGACGCGCTGATGCCCGAAATCGACGGCTTCGAGACCTGCCGCCGGCTGCGCGGCACCCCGGGCTTCGAGCACATGCCCGTGCTCATGCTCACCGGGCTCAACGACGACGCCTCCATCGCCCGCGCCTACCAGGCCGGCGCCACCGACTTCTACGTCAAGAGCTCGCAGTGGAGCCTGCTGGCCGGGCGGCTGCAGTACCTGCTGCGCAGCGCGCGCACGCGGCGCGAGCTTGAACGCAGCCAGGCGCGGCTGGCGCGCGCGCAGGACATCGCCCGCATGGGCAGCTTCGACTGGCGCCACCCGGTGGACGGCCATCCAGGCGTGCTGCTGCTGTCGCCCGAGGGGCTGCGCGTGTTCGGCTACGCCGCCGGCGACCGTCCGGGCCTGTACCAGCTGCTGCGCCTGGCCGAGCGCGCCGACCGCGCCGGGCTGCTGCAGCTGCTGCGCGACGCGCTCGCGCACGGCGCGGTGCTGGCCACCGACGTGCCGGTGACGCTGCCCGACGGGCGCCACCGCGTGCTGCACATCGAGGCCGAGCCCGAGTTCAACGAGCACGCCGTGCAGACCGGCTACACCGGCATCGTGCAGGACGTGACGGACCGGCGCCAGGCCGAGGACAAGATCCGCCACCTGGCCAACTTCGACGCGCTCACCGGGCTGCCCAACCGGCGCCAGCTGCTGTGGCGCGCCGACCGGGCCATCGAGCACGGCCGCCGCCTGGGCCACGCGGCGGCGCTGCTGCTGATCGACCTGGACCGTTTCAAGATCATCAACGACACCCTGGGCCACTCCGCCGGCGACGAGCTGCTGGTGGAGGTGGGCCGGCGGCTGAAGGCCTGCGTGCGCCACTGCGACGCGGTGCAGGAGGGCACGCTGGAGGCGGTGGGCTCGCGCTCGCACCGCTTGCTGGAGGCCGTGGGGCGGCTGGGCGGCGACGAGTTCATCGCGCTGCTGCCGGAGGTGCTGGACGAGACCGATGCGCAGCGCGTGGCCGACCGCATTCTGGAGGTGATGCGCGAGCCCATCTTCGTGGGCGGCCAGGAGTGCTTCGTCACCGCCAGCGTGGGCATCGCGCTGTACCCGCGCGACGGCGCCACGGTGGCCGACCTGATGCGCAACTCCGACGTGGCCATGTACGCGGTCAAGGCGCAGGGGCGCAACGCGGCGTCGAGCTACAGCCCGATGCTGGCCGGGCGCGGACGCGAGAAGCTGGAGCTGGAGAGCGCGCTGCACAAGGCCATCGAGCGCGACGAGCTGGTGATGTACTACCAGCCCAAGGTGGACGTGCGCAGCGCGCGCATGGTGGGCGTGGAGGCGCTCATGCGCTGGCAGCGCGGACGCACCCTGGTGTCGCCGGCGGAGTTCATCCCGCTGGCGGAGGAGACGGGGCTGATCGTGCCGATGTCGGAATGGGCGCTGCACGAGGCGGCGCGCCAGGCCAAGCGCTGGGAGCTGAGCTTCGGCTTCACCGACGCCATCGCCGTGAACCTGCCCAACCGGCTCTTCGAGCGCTCGGACCTGGTGCAGCACATCGAGCGTGCGGTGGGCGAGTACGGCGTCAAGACCGAGGCCATCCAGCTGGAGATCACCGAGACCGGGCTGATGAAGGACCTGCAGGAGGTCATTCCCTCGCTGCACCGGCTCAACGAGATCGGGGTGCAGATCGCCATCGACGACTTCGGCACCGGCTACTCCTCGCTGGCGTACCTGACGACGCTGCCGATCTCGGAGCTCAAGATCGACCGCAGCTTCATCCGCGACCTGGGTGTCACGCCGCAAAGCTCGGCGGTGGTGACGGCCATCATCGCGCTGGCGCGCACGCTCAAGCTGCGCGTGGTGGCCGAGGGCGTGGAGACCCTGCGCCAGATGGAAGTGCTCAACCGCCTGGGTTGCAGCATCATGCAGGGCTACCTGTTCAGCCGCCCGTGCCTGGCCGGCGAACTGGAGCGCTGGCTGCAGCACACGGTGCTCACCGGCAAGGCCGCGTGGATGGGCGTGCTGGGCGCCAACGACGAGGCCTCGCCGCAGGCCGCGGCCAGCTGAACCCCACCGGGGCCGACACGGCGGCCCCCAGCCGGGCACCGGGGCCGGGATCAGCCCGGCGCTCGGCGCTTCAACCGGCCAGCTGCCACAGCAGCCGTCCCAGCGGCATCAACAGCACGCCCAGGTAGAGCCACATCACGAAGGTGACGGCGGGGTCGTCATGAGCGCGAGCGCGGCGCCGTACTGTGGTCTGCGCGGTCTGGTGCGGGTGCTTCATGATCCGGTCCTTCCCGACGCCGGTCTCGTCCGGCATCGAGCCTAATGTGGCATGTAAGGTCTTGTAAGGGAAGGGCCCCGGCAAGAAACCGCCATGGTCGCGCCGCCTCGGCGCGTCCCGCTGCGCGACGGCGTGAAACATGCACGGTCGAGGCCGGGGGCAAAAGAACGGACATGGCGAATCGATGAGGGGGCATCCTTCATGAGCCGGGTGTCGTATGGCAACACCTGGTGGGGCGCGCAGTGGCTGCAGGCGCTGTCGCAGATCACTACGACAACCGCCTGCCGCGCGGGCGCACCTATGCCAATCGCGGCGCGCCCTTGCCCGAAGAGACGCTGCGCATGCGGGTAGATGCGCAGGCTGGGTGGAGGTTGCGAACGCGACGCTGGACGGCCGGGGGCTGGACACGCTGCCCGGGCTGCTGGCGGCCGTGTGCTCCGAAGGCCTGTGCCGGACCTGGGGTACGCAGTTCGCCGCCGTGCGCGCCCTGAAGGCGAATCTGAGGGCGCTGTTCAGGCTGGGGTGAGGGCGGGCCGCTCGCTGGCGGAAGCGGTGGGATTCGAACCCACGGAGGGGATCAACCCTCGCCGGTTTTCAAGACCGGTGCCTTAAACCGCTCGGCCACGCTTCCTGGATGCTGTCGCCGCGTGACGCATCACCCGGCGAAGGCGCGCATTGTCGCATCAACCGCGGCCGTCCCTCATGGCGGCATGCGACCTCGTACTTCATCCAGCCGCCGGCACAGCTCTCCGGCGCCCTGCACCAGCCGGTCGGTGGGGCGGTGCAGGGTGTCGGCATCGAGCAGCAGCAGCGCGTCCTGGCGCGTGGCGCGCAGGCTGCGCAGCGCCTGCCAGCGCGCCAGTGGCTCGGGACCGCCGCTGTCCTGGCGCGAGGCGGCGATGGCGTCCGGATCGGCCTGCACCACCGCTTCCTCGCTCACCGTGGGTGTGAGCGGGGCCAGGCCGCCGAAGACGTTGCGTCCGCCGCACAGCTGCAGTGCCTGGCTGATGAAGTGGCGGCCATTGACCGTCAGCAGGGGCCGCTGCCAGATCTGGTAGAAGACCCGCAGCTCGCGCCGCCCCGCGTAGCGCGTGCGCAGCGCCTGCAGCTCGCCCTCGTAGCGCCGAGCGGCGGCCTCGGCGGCATCCGCGCTGCCGGCCATCGCGCCCAGGCGGCGCAGCGTGGCGGCCACGTCC
>JAEYPG010000012.1 GCA_023410975.1 Pseudomonadota bacterium | reverse complement strand
CTTCTGCCTCGTCGATGCGCAGTCCCATGGGCGCTGCCAGCAAGGCTCATTCCCGTTCACAGGCGAGGAACGGAGCTTGCCAACAGTGCCTGACCTTCGCCCTCTTTGAGGGCCCCTTGAGGAGACTTGCCATGAGCGCCGTTCCCCCCAGCAGCGACCAACCCGCCGGCGGCCGTGATGCCGCTTCCGACCCGAGCCGCACGCCCATGAATCCGGGCGACCAAGCGCCTCCCGGCACCCCCGGCACCGGCGAGGACGTGTGCCCGCGCTGCGGCGGCAGCGGCCAGCTCGGCGCCAGCGCCTGCCCGGACTGCGGCGGCAGCGGCAAGGTCAACGTTGGCATCGGCGGCGCCTGAGACGGTGCCGCCCTTCGCTCCACCTTACGGCAGTGCCCGCGATGGCCGCTGATGCCTTCGATTGCGAGGCGGCCGTCGTCGGCGGCGGCCCGGCCGGCCTCACTGGCGCGATCTACCTGGCGCGCTTCAAGCGCAGCGTGACGGTGCTCGATGCCGGCTTCAGCCGCGCCGCGAAGATCCCGCGCAGCCACAACATGCCCGGCTACCCGCAGGGCGTGGTCGGCGCGGAGCTGATCTCGGCCATGCGCGCCCAGGCGCATCTCTACGGCGCGCGGGTGGAGAAGGCCAACGTGCAGCGGCTGCAGCGCGTCGAGGGCGGTTTCGCCGTGCACTTCGACGACGGCCGCGAGCCCCTGCGCTGCCGCAGCGTGCTGCTGGCCACCGGCGTGAGCGACAACGAGCCCGCGATGCCGCATCTGGCGCAGGCGCTGCGCGACGGCGCGCTGCGCTACTGCCCGGTGTGCGACGGCTTCGAGGTCATCGGCTGCCACGTGGGCGTGCTCACCGACCGCTGCGCCGGCGTGCGCGAGGCGTTGTACCTGCGCCACTTCAGCGACCGCGTCACGCTCTACTTCACCCAGCGCGTGGAAGTCGGCGAGGAGGACCGCCGGCGTCTGGCCGACGCCGACGTCGCGCTGCAGCCCGCGCCGGTGCGCGCGCTGCGCCTGCGCGAGGGCGCCGGCGTGCGCGTCGAGCACGAGGATGGCGCCGACGACTGCGACGCCCTCTACGGCGCGCTGGGCCTGCGCGTGCATTCGCAGCTCGCCACCGCGCTGGGCGCGGCGCACGACGACGACGGCTACCTGCTCACCGACAGCCACCAGCGCACCAGCATCGAGGGCCTGTACGCCGCGGGCGACGTGGCGCAGAGCTTGAACCAGATCACAGTGGCCGCCGGCGGCGCCGCCATCGCCGCCGCGGCCATGCACCGGGCGCTGGGCCTGCCGGGCTGAGCGCCGGCGCGGCCCGGGCACGGTGGTTGCCGAAACGCTTTGCCAAGCCGTGACAGGCGCGCTGCGCACAGCCGAGCGGCCCAGGCCCTGCTTCGGTCATCGACCAGCGAGGGCCCGACGCTGCCGGACGTTGCCTGCCGTCTCGCCCCGCGCTCCCTCCGCCCGTCCGGCTTGGCTCCCGTACCGCTTGGCAACCACCGCCCGACCACCCGCGCCGCTGCGGCGCTCTCCCGCCGCGAAAGCGCAGCCGCCGCGCGGCGGTGGGGCGAAATCGTCATCAACCAACGTCTTGAACCGCCCGGGAACTGCCTTGGAACAGAAATGGCCTGACCTGCTGTGGATCGTTCGCCACGGCCAGAGTGCCGGCAACGTGGCGCGCGACCATGCCGAAGCCGCCGGGCTGCCGCTGATCGACATCGCCGAGCGCGACGTGGACGTGCCGCTGTCGGACCTCGGCCGCCAGCAGGCGCAGGCGCTGGGGGACTGGTTCGGCGCGCTGCCGGCCGAGGAACAGCCCAACGTCGTCCTGTGCTCGCCCTACGTGCGCGCGCGCCAGACGGCGCAGCTGGTGCTGGAGGCCGCGGGCATCGAGTGCGAGGACGTGAACTGGGTGGTGGACGAGCGGCTGCGCGAAAAGGAGTTCGGGCTGCTGGACCGCCTCACCCGCCACGGCATCCGGCTCAAGTACCCGGAGCTCAGCGAGCAACGCCGCCATGTCGGCAAGTTCTACTTCCGCCCGCCCGGCGGCGAGAGCTGGTGCGACGTGATCCTGCGCCTGCGCAGCCTGCTGGAGACGGTGGTGCGCGAGTACCGCCGCGAGCGCGTGATGATCGTGGCGCACCAGGTGGTGGTGAACTGCCTGCGCTACCTGCTGGAGCGCATGGACGAGGCGCAGATCCTGGAGACGGACCGCCAGGCCGACGTGCCCAACTGCGGCCTCACCAGCTATGCCTTCGACCCCGCGCTGGGCAAGAAAGGCCGCCTGGTGCTGCGCCACCTCAACTTCGTCTCTCCGCTGCGCCAGGCCGGCGCGCCGGTCACGGCCGAGCCCGACGTGCCGGCCGCACCCAAGTCCTGAACCCGGGCGCGCCGAGCGTGGCGGCCCGGCGCCGCCGCAGCCGGTGCCTTCCTTGCCGCGTCTTGCGAAGTGAGCCCTGAGCCACAACGACCCCAAGAGGAGGCTGCATGGACCTGATTCCCGTTGACGACGACCTGCTGCGCGGCTGGCCCCTGGCCAAGCCGGGGGCGCACAGCGACAAGGAGGAGCGCGGCCGCACGCTGGTGGTGGGCGGCAGCGCCGAGATTCCGGGCGCGGTGCTGCTGGCCGGCACGGCGGCGCTGCGCGCCGGCGCGGGCAAGCTCACCGTGGCCACGGTGCAGCGCATGGCGCTGGCCATGGCCATGGC
>JAEYPG010000704.1 GCA_023410975.1 Pseudomonadota bacterium | reverse complement strand
CCGCGGCTGGGTTTCGAACAGCAGCGGGAAACCGACGATGCCCACGCCGAGCAGCACCACCGCGCCAATGAGGCGGCGGCGCGCCCGCACCCGGGCGGCCTGCACCTGTTCCGCCGGCGAAGCCATGCCGACCGGCTCCCGGGAAGCAGAGTTGTTGCGTTGCAGGAAGGAAAACAGGGGCATGCCGAAGCTGGGAGTGGGCGTGCGCCCGATGAAAAAGAAGGTTCCGAGACTTCAGCCGACGTGGGACGCACCCAGGCGCGGCAGCCCGTTCTTGAGCACACCGCCGACGGTGTAGAACGAACCAAAGACCACGATTCTATCAGCCGGGTCCGCGGCTCCGAGGGCGGCGGCCAGCGCCGTGGCCGGGTCGGCATGGGTATGGACGCTCACCGTGCGCCCCTGGGCGGCGGCTTCCACCAGCGCGCGCAGCGCCTCGGGCTCGGCCGCGCGCGGCGTGGGCAGCGCCGCCAAGTGCCAGCTGTCCACCAGCGGCGCGATGTGCGCCAGGGCGCCGGCCAGGTCCTTGTCCTGCATGGCGCCGAAAACGGCATGCGTGCGCGGATAAAACCCCATCTGGTCCAGGTTCAGCGCCAGCGCCGCCACGGACTGCGGGTTGTGCGCCACGTCCAGCACCAGCACCGGCTGGCCTGGCACGATCTGGAAGCGCCCGGGCAGGTCCACCAGTGCCAGGCCTTGGCGCACCGCCTGCGCGCTGATGGGCAGCTGCGTGTGCATCGCCTCGAACACGGCCAGCACGCCGGCGGCATTGAGCAGTTGATTCGCCCCGCGCAGCGCTGGGTAGGCCAGGCCGTGGAAGCGCCGCTCGCGGCCCTTCCACTGCCACTGCTGGCGGTCGCCGGCCTGGCTGAAGTCGCGCCCGGCCACGCGCAGGTCCACGCCCAGCGCCGCCGCCACGTCGAGCACGCTCTGCGGAGGCTGCGGGTCGCTCACCACCGCCGGACGGCCAGCGCGCAGGATGCCGGCCTTCTCGCGCCCGATGCTCTCGCGGTCCGACCCCAGGTAATCGGTGTGGTCCAGCGCGATGCTGGTGATCAGCGCGCAGTCGGCATCGACGGCGTTGACCGCGTCCAGCCGCCCGCCCAGGCCGACCTCCAGGATCACCACGTCCAGCGGCGCCTGCGACAGCGCCCGCAAGATCGCCAGCGTGGTGAACTCGAAGTAGGTCAGCGTCGCGCCCTGCCGCGCCGCCTCCACCGCCTCGAAGTGCGGCAGCAGCGCCTCGGCGTCGATCATCCGGCCGTCGATGCGGCAGCGCTCCTCGAAGTGCACCAGGTGCGGCTTGCTGTAGAGCCCCACCCGGTAGCCCGCGGCCAGCGCGATGGCTTCGAGCATCGCGCAGCTCGACCCCTTGCCGTTGGTGCCGGCCACGCTGATCACGGGCACGGAAAAGCGCAGCCCCAGCCGGTCGCGCACCGCGGCCACGCGCTCCAGCGTCATGTCGATGCTCCTGGGATGCAGGGCCTCGCAGTGGGCCAGCCAGTCGTCGAGCGTGCGGGGGGTGGTCATGGGGCAGAGCTTAAGAGGCAGCAAAAAGGCCGGCGCGCAGCCGGCCTTGCGGGAAAAGTGGCGGATCAGGCGACGGCGTCGGCGCTCTGGCGCTGCAGCATGGCCAGGGCGTGGGCAATGGTGGTGCGCAGCTGGCGCCGGTCCACGATCATGTCCAGCGCCCCCTTCTGCAGCAGGAATTCCGAGCGCTGGAACCCTTCGGGCAGCTTCTCGCGCACCGTGTTCTCGATCACGCGCGGGCCGGCGAAGCCGATCAGCGCCTTGGGCTCGGCGATCACGATGTCGCCCACGAAGGCGAAGCCCGCCGACACGCCGCCCATGGTCGGGTCGGTCAGCACGCTGATGTAGGGCAGCTTGGCCTTGGCCAGCCGCGTCAGCGCCGCGTTGGTCTTGGCCATCTGCATCAGGCTCAGCAGGCCTTCCTGCATGCGCGCGCCGCCCGTGGCGGTGAAGCACACGAAGGGCACCTTCTGCTCGATGGCGGTTTCGACGCCGCGCACGAAGCGCTCGCCCACCACCGAGCCCATGGAACCGCCCATGAAGTCGAACTCGAAGCACGCCGCCACCAGCGGCACGCTCATCACCGAGCCGCCGATGACGATCAGCGCGTCGGTCTCGCCCGTCTGGTCCAGCGCCTGCTTCAGCCGCTCGGGGTACTTCTTGCTGTCCTTGAACTTCAGCGCATCGACCGGGATGACCTCCTGGCCGATCTCGTAGCGCCCCTCATGGTCCAGGAACGCGTCTAGCCGGGCGCGCGCGCCGATGCGGTGGTGGTGGTCGCACTTGGGGCAGACGTTGACGTTCTGCTCCAGGTCGGTCTTGTAGAGCACCGTCTCGCACGAGGGGCACTTGATCCACAGCCCCTCGGGGATGGTGCGCCGCTCCGACGGGTCCGTCGGCTGGATCTTCGGGGGCAGCAGTTTCTCAAGCCAGCTCATGCATGCGCTCCTTGCGCCACGCCGTCGAGGGCGGCGCGAATCTCGGCCATGAATCGGCGGCCCGTGGCCACCACCTCGTCCCTGGGCTGCCCCTGCAGCAGCTGCACCAGGCGCGACCCGATGACGACGGCGTCGGCAACCTCGCCGACGGCGCGCGCCGTGGCCGCGTCGCGAATCCCAAAACCCACGCCCACGGGCACGCTCACGTGCGCGCGGATGCGCGGCACCATCGCCGCCACCGCGCTGGTGTCCAGGTGCCCGGCGCCGGTGACGCCCTTGAGCGACACGTAGTAGACGTAGCCGCTGGCGATGCGCCCCACGTGCGCCATGCGCGCCTCGGTGGAGGTGGGCGCCAGCAGGAAGATCGGGTCCATGCCCGCGGCCTGCAGCTGTGCCGCGAAGGCCTCGCACTCCTCGGGCGGGTAATCGACGATCAGCACCCCGTCCACGCCCGCGGCCCGGGCATCGGCGACAAAGCGCTCCACGCCGTAGCGCTCCACCGGATTGGCGTAGCCCATGAGCACCACGGGCGTGACGTCGTCGCTGCGGCGGAAGTCGCGCACGATGTCCAGCACCTGCGCCATGCCGATGCCCTTGGCCAGCGCGCGCTCGGCGGCCTGCTGGATCACCGGGCCGTCGGCCATCGGGTCGGAAAAGGGCACGCCCAGCTCGATCACGTCGGCGCCGCCGTCGGCCAGCGCGCGCATCAGCGCGGGCGTGACGTCGGCGTAGGGGTCGCCCGCCGTGACGTAGGGAATCAGCGCCTTGCGGCCCTGCGACTTGAGCCGCTCGAAGGTGGCGGCGATACGGACAGAGCCCTTGCTCATTGCTTCACCTTCTGGCCCTGACAGGAGGGACGGCAGAAAAAGGACGCGCCGGAGAGGTCGGCCACCGTGCCGATGTCCTTGTCGCCGCGGCCGGAGAGGTTGACCAGCAGGTGCTGGTCCGGCCGCATCGTGGCGGCCAGCTTCATGGCGTAGGCCACCGCGTGGCTGGACTCCAGCGCCGGGATGATCCCTTCCGTGCGGCACAGCCGGTGGAAGGCGGCCAGCGCCTCGTCGTCGGTGATGCCCACGTACTCGGCCCGGCCGATGTCCTTCAGGTACGCGTGCTCGGGGCCGACGCCGGGATAGTCCAGGCCGGCCGACACCGAATGCGTCTCGGTGATCTGGCCGTTGGCGTCCTGCAGCAGGTACGTCCTGTTGCCGTGCAGCACGCCCGGCGAGCCCATCTGCAGCGAGGCGGAGTGCTTCCCGCTCTCCAGCCCCAGCCCTGCCGCTTCAACGCCAATGAGGCGCGTGTTGGCCTCGCCGATGTACGGATAGAAGATGCCCATGGCATTGCTGCCGCCGCCGACGCAGGCGATCACGGCATCGGGCTGGCGGCCGATCTGCTGCGGCATCTGCACCAGGCACTCGTCGCCGATGACGCGCTGGAAGTCGCGCACCATCGCCGGGTACGGGTGCGGGCCCGCCACGGTGCCGATGATGTAGAAGGTGTTCTCGACGTTGGTGACCCAGTCGCGCAGCGCCTCGTTGAGCGCGTCCTTCAGGGTGCGCGAGCCCGACTCCACCGGCACCACCTTCGCGCCCAGCAGGTGCATGCGGTACACGTTCGGGCTCTGGCGCTTGACGTCCTCGGCGCCCATGTACACCACGCACTCCAGCCCGTAGCGGGCGCAGATGGTGGCGGTGGCCACACCATGCTGGCCGGCGCCGGTCTCGGCGATCACGCGGGGCTTGCCCATGCGCTTGGCCAGCAGCGCCTGGCCGATGGTGTTGTTCACCTTGTGCGCGCCGGTGTGGTTCAGGTCCTCGCGCTTGAGGTGGATCTGCGCGCCGCCGATCTCGCGCGACAGCCGAGCGGCGTGGTAGACGGGGCTGGGACGGCCCACGAAATGGGCCAGCTCGTTCTGGAATTCGGCCAGGAACTCGGAATCGGCCTTGTAGCGGTCCCAGGCCGCCTTGAGCTCGTCGAGCGCGTGGATCAGCGTCTCGGCGACGAAGGTGCCGCCATAGGGGCCGAAATGCCCGGAGGCATCGGGTTGGTCGTAGTTCAGCATCGGAAGGGGTATTTCAGGCTGGCAGGCGAGGCGGGTGCTTCAGACGGCGGCCAACTGGGCGTCGGCCGCGCGCACCGCCTCGCAGAACCGGTGCATCAGCGCGGCATCCTTGATGCCCTTGGCCGCCTCCACACCGGAGCTCACGTCAACGGCCCAGGGCCGCACGCGCAGCACGCCATCGGTCACGTTGGCAGCACTCAACCCACCAGACAAAACGACCGGAGCGGGGAGCGCGGGAGGGATGAGGGACCAATCGAAGACCTTGCCACCGCCGCCGTAGCCTTCGACATGCGCGTCGAGGAGCAGCCCCTGGGCGTGCGGGTACTGCCGTGCGAAGTCTAACAAATCGACCCCTGGGGAAACCCTGGCGGCGCGCAGGAATGGCCGGTTGGCCGCTGCGCACTGCTGTGGCGTCTCGTCGCCGTGGAACTGCAGCAGCGCGTTCGGAATGGCCTGCAGCACCTCATCGATGAGCGCCGGCGTGGCGTTGACGAACAGGCACACCGGCACCACGAAGGGCGGCAGCCGCCGCGCCAGCTCGGCCGCGCGCTGCACGTTGACGTGGCGCGGGCTGCGCTCGTAGAGCACGAGGCCGATGGCGTCGGCCCCGGCCGCCACGGCGGCGTCCAGGTCGGCCTCGCGCGTGAGGCCGCAGATCTTGATGCGGGTGCGGTGACTCATGAATGGAAACTCCCGGTGTCAGGACAGCCAGTCCAGCGCCGGGACATGGTCGGGAATGGCGTGGCGCGCATCGTAGTGCGGGCCCACGAAGTACAAGCCGTCAGGGGCGAAGGTCGGCGCGGCGATCTCGCGCCGGCGCGATTCGAGCACCTCGCCCATCCACGCCGCCGGCCGCGTGCCCTGCCCCACCGCCACCAGGCAGCCCATGATGTTGCGCACCATGTGGTGCAGGAAGGCGCTGGCCTCGAAGTCGAAGCGCCAGTA
>JAEYPG010000677.1 GCA_023410975.1 Pseudomonadota bacterium | reverse complement strand
GGATCACGGCCCAGCCCACGCTCTGCGCGCGGCCGTGCGGGGTCTCGCGGCCGGCCAGCTCGCCGGTGAGCACCTGCGTGCGCACCTTCTCCAGCTCGGCGTCGGGAATGCGGCGCGTGGCCAGGCGCTCGATCTCGCGCAGCAGCGCCTGCTCCAGCTGCGCCGTGGAGCGCCCGCCCGCGGCGATGGCGAAAGCCATCAGCAGCCCGGCATCGGCGTTGAGGTCGGCGTTGAAGCCGGCGGCCTGCGCCGACTGCTCGCGGTACACCAGCGCCTCGTTCAGCCGCGAGGACTCGCCGGCCGACAAGAGCGCCGAGGCGACGTTCAGCGCCGCGGCGTCCGGGCTGTCGGCGCGCGGGCCCTGCCAGATCAGCGCCACCGCCGGCAGCGGCACGTTGGGGCCGAAGGCCTGGGCGCGGCTGCTCTCGGTGCGCCGCGGCTCCCGCACCGTCACGCGCGGGATGGGGCGGTCGGGCTTGGCGATGGGGCCGAAGTAGCGGTCCACCCAGGCGTCGAGCTGCCTGGGCTCGAAGTCGCCCGAGACGATGAGCGTGGCGTTGTCGGGGCGGTAGTAGGTGGCGTGGAAGCTGCGGACGTCTTCCAGCGTCGCGGCGTTGAGGTCCTCGATGCTGCCGATGACGGGGCGCTTGTAGGGATGCTCGATGTAGCCGTACTGGGGCAGCACGTTGAACATCCGCCCGTAGGGGCTGGCGAGCACGCGCTGGCGGTACTCCTCCTGCACCACGGCGCGCTCGCTGTCGAAGTTGGCCTGGTCCACCACCAGGTTGCCCATGCGCTCGGCCTCGGCCCACAGGATGCGCTCCAGGTGGTTGGACGGCACGGTGCTGTGGTAGGCCGTGACGTCCTCGGCGGTGAAGGCGTTGTTGTTGCCGCCCACGTCCTCGGTGAGGCGGTCGAAGGTGTGCGAGCCCATGTGGCGCGAGCCCTTGAACATCATGTGCTCGAAGAGGTGGGCGAAGCCCGAGCGCCCGGGCGGGTCGTCCTTGCCGCCGACGCGGTACCAGACCTGCACGCTGACGGTGGAGGTGTTGCGGGCCGGCAGCGCCAGCACCTGCAGCCCGTTGGCCAGCCGGCGCTCGTGCAGCGGCAGCGGCGGCACGCGGATGGGTTGCGGCGGCGCGGCGGCCCAGGCCGGCAGCGTGGCCAGGGCCGTCAGGGCAAGCAGGCAATCGCGGCGATGGGGCATCGGCGGCTCTCCTTTGAGTTCTCGTACGACCAGTGCCCGGCCATCCTAGCCCGGCGCCTGGGCACAATGCCCCGATCCGGCCCGAAGCCCGCGCGCCGCAACGGCCGCACGGCGCATCCCTCCCCCGCAGCACCCCACCGCGATGCAGCTCTACTACCACCCCGGCAACGCCAGCATGGCGCCGCACCTGCTGCTGCAGGAGATCGGCGCGCCCTTCGAACTGAAGTTCGTGGACCGCGACCGCGGCGAGCACCAGTCGCCGGCCTACCTGAAGCTCAATCCCAACGGCCGCATCCCGGTGCTGGTCGACGGCGAGCTGGTCCTCTACGAGGCCGCCGCCATCTGCCTGCACCTGGCGGACCGCTTCCCCGAGGCGCGCCTGGCGCCGCCCGCGGGCAGCCCCGAGCGCGCGCGCCTCTACCAGTGGGTGCTGTGGCTGAGCAACACGCTGCAGGCCATGCTGATGCACTGGTTCTACCCGGAGCGCATGGTGGACAGCGGCGACGCCGCCGCCGCCGCGCAGGTGCGCGCGCAGGCCGAGGAGCAGATCGCCGCGATGCTGCAGCGGCTGGACGAGCAGGTGGCGGCTGCCGGCGGCGCGTGGCTGCTGGGCGCCGACTTCACGGTCGCCGACGCCTACGCGCTGATGCTGTGCCGCTGGACGCGCAACTTCGACCGCCCGGCGCGCGAGTACCCGCACCTGGGCCCGTACCTGCAGCGTCTGCTGGCGCGGCCCGCGGTGCAGCAGATGTTCGAGGCCGAAGGGCTGCAGGCGCCGCTGGTGTGAGACCGCCGCGAAGGGCGGTCTCCAAAAACAAAACGGGCCCTGAACGGGCCCGAGTCGCTTCATCGCAATGGCCGCATCACGCGGCCGTCTTCGGCTCTTCAGCCGACGTAGTGCCGCTCGTAGCGGTCGGCGGCGCACATCAGCTCGGCCGACAGGCGCGGGTCTTCATTGCGCAGGGCATGGGCCAGGGCGCGGACATCAGCCACTTCCTGCTCATGGGTGCGCGGCGCGGGCGCGAACATCACGCGCAGGCCGTTCCAGACGCGGGTGAAGACCTCGGCAGCGACCACGGCACCGCGCGGCGCAGTGCGACGGAAGGCGGAAACAGTGATGGCAGTCATGGTGGTCCTTCTTCAGAAAACATCGAACTCTTCGATGGACTGAATACTAGGGTTTCCACCTAATTTACACAATTGAAGAGTAGGCAAGCCTGCTATAAACGAACCGCATAACACGATCGACCATGAATTTCCGCACGCTGGACCTGAACCTGCTGCGCGTCTTCGACGCCGTGATGGCCGAGGGCAGCCTTACCCGTGCCGCGACGACGCTGGCCATGACGCAGCCGGCGCTGAGCCACGCGCTCAAGCGGCTGCACCAGGCGGTGGGAGAGGAGCTGTTCACGCGCGGCGCGCGGGGCATGCAGCCCACGCCGCATGCGCAGGCGCTGTGGCCGCAGGTGCGCGCGGCGCTGGCCTCGCTGCGCCAGGCGCTGGCGCCGGAGGAGTTCGATCCGCGTTCGGACCCGGTGAACTTCCGCGTCGCGCTGGCCGACGCCACCGCGGCGCTGCTGGCGCCGGCGCTGGTGGAGAACATCGAGCGCGAGCACGCGCTGGCGAACCTGCGCTTCGTGCCGCTGACCACGCGCGACCCGCGCCCGCTGGTGGAGCGCGCCGAGGTGGACCTGGCCATCGGCCACTTTCCGTGGGTGATCCCGGCGCTGCAGGCGCAGGGGCCGGAGGCCACCCTGCGCCACGCGCGGCTGTACGAGACCGACTACGTGTGCGTGATGCGCCGCGGCCACCCGCTGGCGCAGCAGCCGCTGACGCTGGACGCCTTCTGCGAGGCGCACCACCTGCTGGTGAGCTTCTCGGGCCGTCCGCACGGGCTGGTGGACGAGGCGCTGGCGGCGCAGGGGCGGCAGCGGCGCATCGTGCTGACGGTGAACCAGTTCTTCACTGCCGGGCTGGTGGTCACGCGCTCGGACCTGCTGACGGTGCTGCCGCGCCACTTCCTGCCCGCCACCGGCTACCAGGAAGAGCTGGCGGTGCAGCCCCTGCCGCTGGCATTGGCCAGCGTGCAGGTGGAGATGCTGTGGCACGTGCGCCAGGACGCCGACCCGGCGCAGCGCTGGCTGCGCCAGCGGCTGCTGGAGGCGGTGGCGGAGTAGCCGTCAGGCCAGCACCGCGGCCATCGCGTCCGCCACGGCCTGCACGTTGCCGGTGTTGAGGCCAGCCACGCACATGCGGCCCGAGCGCACCAGGTAGACGGCGTGCTCCTCGCGCAGGCGGTCCACCTGCTCCGCGCTCAAGCCGGTGTAGCTGAACATGCCGCGCTGGGTCAGGAAGTAGTCGAAGTTGCGGCCCGGCAGCTTGGCGGCGAGCACGCCGTGCAGGCTGCGGCGCATGCCGGCGATGCGCTCGCGCATCGCCGCCACCTCGGACTCCCACAGCGCGCGCAGCTGCGCGTCGCCCAGCACGCGGGCCACCACCAGGCCGGCGTGGATGGGGGGGCTGGAGTAGTTGCGGCGCACCGTGGCCTTCATCTGGCCCAGCACCAGGTCGGCCTCGGCCGCGTCGGCGCACACCACCGACAGCGCGCCGGCGCGCTCGCCGTAGAGGCTCATGCTCTTGGAGAAGGAGTTCGCCACGAAGAAGCGCAGCCCCGCGTCGGCCAACGCGCGGATGGCGAAGGCGTCCTCCTCGATGCCGTCGCCATAGCCCTGGTAGGCCAAGTCCAGGTAGGGCAAAAGCTCCCCTTCCTTCAGGATCGGGATGAGCTGCAGCCACTGCTCGCGCGTGAGGTCCACGCCGGTGGGGTTGTGGCAGCAGGCGTGCAGCAGCACCACCGAGCCCGCGGGCACCTGGCGCAGCGCGGCGCACATGGCGTCGAACTTCAGACCGCCGGTGGCGGCGTCGTAGTACGGGTAGGTGTCAACGGGCAGCCCGGCGCCTTCGAACATGGCGCGGTGGTTGTCCCAGGTGGGGTCGCTGACCCAGACGCCGACGCCGGGGAACCAGCGCTTGAGGAAGTCGGCGCCGACCTTCAGGCCGCCGCTGGAGCCCACGGTCTGCAGCGTGGCGACGCGCCCGCTGGCGACGGCCTCGTGGCCGGCGCCGAAGAGCAGCTTCTGCACCTCGGCGCGGCAGGCCGCGGAGCCCTCGATGGGCAGGTAGGACTTGGGCGCGCTCTGCTCCAGCAGCTGGGCTTCGGCGCGGCGCACGCTCTCCAGCACCGGAATGCGGCCGGCATCGTCGAAGTAGATGCCGATGGAGAGGTTGACCTTGTGGGGCCGGGGGTCGGTCTGGAACTGCTCGTTGAGGCCCAGGATGGGATCGCCCGCGTAGGGCTCGAGGTGCTGGAACATGGGGCTGACTCCGAAGAACCCGGGATGATAGGCCGGCCCCGCGGCCCCTCCTGCGCGCGGCCTCAGCCGGCGTCCAGCGCCTTTTCGATGTCCGGCTCCAGCTTCTCGGGTGCCTCGGTGGGCGCGTAGCGGCGCACGCCGCGGCCGTCGCGGCCGACCAGGAACTTGGTGAAGTTCCACTTGATGGCCTTGCTGCCCAGCAGCCCCGGCGCCTGCGCGCACAGCCATTTGTAGAGCGGGTGCGCGTGCGCGCCGTTGACCTCGACCTTGCTCATGAGCGGGAAGCTCACGCCGTACTTCGTGCTGCAGAAGTCCAGGATCTGCTCCTCGGTGCCGGGCTCCTGGCCGCCGAACTGGTTGCAGGGAAAGCCCAGCACCACCAGGCCGCGCGCGCGGTAGCGTTCCCACAGCGCCTCCAGCCCGGCGAGCTGCGGCGTGAAGCCGCAGCGGCTGGCGGTGTTGACGATCAGCAGCACGCGGTCGTGGTACTCCATCAGGGACAGCGGCCGGCCATCGATGGAGTGGGCCTCGAAGTTGTAGACGGTGGTCGCGTCGTTCATGGCGGGCTTCTTGGTGGCCTGGGGACGGGCATCGTAGCGCCGGCCTCCCGCGCGAAAGCCCTCAGTGCGCCGGCTTGCCCGGGCGCCGCGCCGCCAGCACCACGGCCGTGACGATGAGCGCGCCGCCGGCCAGCAGCCGGGTGCTGAATTCGCCCGCGCCCAGCGTGAAGGCCGAGACCGAGGCGAACAGCAGCTCGCTGAGCATGACCACCGCCGTCACGTTGGCCGGCAGCCGCGAGGCGCCGTACTGCAGCGCCAGGTTACTGG
>JAEYPG010000669.1 GCA_023410975.1 Pseudomonadota bacterium | reverse complement strand
GGGCAGCACCTCGCGCACGCCGGCCTGCATGGCCTGCAGCAGGAAACCGGGCGACTGGTCGGCCGAGAGCACCAGCGTCTCGACCTGCGGGTGCTCGGCCGTGAAGCGGGCGATGGCCGGCAGCGCCGGTGCCTCCACGCCGTCCACCAGCACCAGCGCGGCCCGGCTGCCCTGCAGCGACTGCGCCAGCGCCTGCGGCGGCGCGATGCCGCACAGCACCTCCAGGCTCGGGTCGGCCTCGGCCAGCAGCCGGGCAAGCTGCTCGGCGCGCTGGGCGTCGGGGGAGATGAGCTTGATTCTCATGGCGGGTCCTGAGGGAAGGGGGTCAAGAGCACGCCGGCTGGTTGGCGCTGTTGAAGACCTCGCGCGGCAGCGTGACGCTGGCCGGGATCTCGATGCTGCCCAGCGTCGTGGGCAGCGGCACCAGCAGCTCGTGGCGGAAGCCCTGCAGCTCCACGTGCACCCAGCGGCAGTTGGTGTCGTTGCACGCGCCCATGCCGCCGGGGTTGATGTAGTCGAGCACGATCTGGTCGTTGGTCAGCGCGGGCAGCCGCTCGCGCATGCGCGTCTTGATGTCGGCGTCGTCGCGGGTGCACACGGCTGCCAGCCGCGCGCCCAGCCGCGTGGCCTCGGCGGCGGCGTTCCAGGTCCACAGCAGCCGCCCCACCTCCATGGCGCCGATGAGCGCCATGAGCAGCACGGACACGGCCAGGCCGAAATCCACCGCCATCGCGCCGCGCTGGCGCCGTGCCGGGAGGCGCCTCATGGCCGTGCCCTCATCGTCACGCGGATGTCGCTGAAGCCCAGCGTGGCGGGCAGCAGCACGCTGAACACCGAGGTGTAGGCGTAGCCACTGATGCGCACCGATACCAGGTCCACCGTGCCGACGCCGGCGGTGGGCTGGCCGGCATGGGTGCCCGCGCAGGACGCCACCGTGGGCGCGCAGATCTCGACGTCGTCCGGGTCCAGGTCCGCCACCAGCTTCGAGCCGCTGCCTTCGGTGTTGCCGTACAGCACCAGGTTGCGCGCCTCGCCGCGCCGGTCCGCGTCGGACGCATCGACCAGCGCCAGGTAGCGTGCCGCGCCGCGCGCGGCCTGCGCCAGGGTGTTGAAGGTGTGGAAGGCCCGTCCCAGGTCGGCCGTGGCGGCCAGCAGCAGCATCAGCGGCATGAGCACCAGCGCCAGCTCCACGAGGGCCAGGCCCCGCTGTCCACGGCGCGTTGCCGGGCGGCGCGGGGCGGGGGGACGGGGCCTCACGGCGCGGCGCCTCATTGCACCAGGCTGGCCACGTCCGCGCACAGGCCGGGCCCCGGAGCGCAGTTGTTGCCCGCGATGTCGCGCGTGGCGGCCGCCACCGCGTTCACGCTGGCGCTGGCGATGCCCAGCACGGGCATGAACCACAGCGCCAGCGCCGCCGGCGCCACCGTGCAGCGCGCCACCAGGTCCGTGGCCTGTGCCGCGCCGAGCTGCCTCCAGACGGCGGCGCTGGTGGCCGTGGCGGCGAATTCGATCGTCACGCTCTGCTGCGGCACGGCCGTGCGCTGGAAATCGCTGAAGTTGCGCGTGGCCGCGAGCATGCCGGCGTCGTGGGCGAGCACGAAATTCGCCCCGCCGGGCGCCAGCTCCTGCGCCGCCGCCAGCGCGCAGGCATCGGCCGCGTTCTGCAGCTCGGTCTTGTTGACGTAGAGCCGCGCGCCGTCCAGCGCCAGCCCGGCCAGCCCCATGAGCAGCACCAGCGACAGCGCGAACATGACCACCACCACGCCCTGCTGCGCGTGGCGGCGCGGCGGTGTGCGGCGGCTGCGCGTGTGCATGCTCCGGGCTCAGCGGGGGTTGATGCGGGTGCGCCCTTCGGACCTGGGCCCGCGCTCCACGTAGTCGTAGTAGTCGGCGTAGTCGCGCATGTTGGCCGCGGCGGCCTTGCCGTCCAGGCCCTCGGGCCGCGGCGAATGGCCGGCGGCTGCCGGGTCCACCAGCTGCTGCGCCCGGGCCTGGCGCACGCTGTCGCCGAAGCGGGCCTCCCACTGCGGCGTGGTGGCGGCGCAGCCCCCCAGCGCCAGCAGCGCCGCGGCCAGGGGCAGGTGCATCCTTTTCATGGCGTTCTCCTCCTACTTGACCTGGAAGCCGCCGGCGCCCGCGGGGGCCGGCATGGGCGCGGGCGCCTCGGCCGCTTCGGCGGCCTCGGCGGACGGGGGCGTGCCCTCCATGCGCCCCATCAGGTGCAGCTGCGCGCGGCTGGGCGGCGCGACGTTGTCGGTGGGCAGCGCGAAGCCTGCGGGCAGCGGCTTGACCAGGCGCGGCGTGATCACGAACAGCAGCTCCGACTTGTCGTTCTGGAACGAGGTGCTGCGGAACAGCGCCCCGATCACCGGCAGCTCGCCCAGCACCGGGAAGGCGCGCAGGTTGGTGGTGAAGTTGTTCTTGATCAGCCCGCCGATGGCGAAGCTCTGGCCGTCGGCCAGCTGCACCGTGGTCTTGGCGCGGCGCGAGGTGAAGGCCGGCAGCACCGCCAGCCCGCTGGTGCCCGGCACCGTGAGTCCCACGCCCTCGCGGTTGAGCTCCGACACCTCGGTGGCCACCTCCAGGTTGACGCGCCCGCCGCCCAGCACCGTGGGCAGGAAGTTCACCGAGACGCCGAACTCCTTTTCCTCCAGCGTGATGGTGCGGCCGTTGTTGCCGTTGTCCACCGCCACCGGGATGAAGATCTTGCCGCCGGCCAGGAAGTTGCCCTTCTGGCCGCTGATGGCCATCACGGTGGGCTCGGCCAGGATCTTGACCAGCCCGTCGGTCTTCTGCGCGTTGACGCTGAGGTTGGTGAGGTTGCGCGCCGGCACCGTGCCGTAGCTGGTCGTGTAGTTGGGAACGACCTGGCCGTTGACCGTGGACAGCCCCCGCGTCACGTTGCCGGCGACGCCGATGGCCGAAGGAATGCTGCCGCCGATGACCGTGCCCACCGAGCTCAGCGGCGTGCCCGCGCCGCCGGTGCCCGAGAGCTGGCCCATCGCGCCGTTGCTGCCGCCGAAGATGCCCGAGAGGAAGCGGATCATCGAGCCGTCGGCGCTGGCGTAGGCGCGCGAGAAGTCGATGCCGAACTGGTCCATCAGCGACTTGGACACCTCGGCCACCTTGACCTCCAGCATCACCTGCTGCGGCGCGCCCACGCCGAGCATGTTGACGATGCGCGGGTTGATGCCCGCTACGTTGGAGCCGCTGCTGCCGCCGCCGCCCACGGCCGCGCCGCGCACGTAGGCGTTGGTGATCTCCAGCACGTGCGCCAGCGCGGCGCTGTCGCTGACGGTGCCGGCCAGCACGATGGAGTCGTAGGCCACGCTCACGCGCACCTCCTTCTCCTGCGGCAGCAGTTGCGCCAGCAACGCCTGCAGCGCGCCCGTGTCCATGCTCACGATCACGTCCACCGCCGTGCAGCGCCCCGACTGCTCCAGCAGCACCACGTTGGTCGTGCCCAGCGCCTTGCCCAGCACGTACACCTCGGTGGGGCCCAGCAGCAGCACGTCGATGTCGGCCACGCCCGGGCGCAGCTGCGGCTCCTCGCCCACCGGCGCCGCGCCCGGGGCCGCCGCCGATG